>JAIVHP010000371.1 GCA_020201045.1 Flavobacteriales bacterium | reverse complement strand
TACCGTGCCGAATGCCGGAGAACTTTTACCGATGACTTTTGCGTTCCACACCGGAACAGATACCTTGTTCAGGTCGCTTCCAGTGTTCGATAAGAGTATATCGCTCCAACCCGATGATGTTACCGTAATTCCGTTTGCGGTGGATGTAGACCGAATTTTCGCGTCTTCTTCAGATACCATTGATTTGGGATATGAGCGGCAATTCCACGGCGGTTTAGCGCAGCTTCCTTTGGGAATTAAGGCCGCGAACAATTCTGCAGCGGCAATACAACTGTTAGAAGAGTAAAATTGAAGCACTTCGCATTTAAAATACCGCAATACTTTTGGGTTGTCTTCATCTTGGCAGGAGCTCTTATCCTTGGCGGATGCAGAGACGACGATGACCAAACTCCCGACGGAAATTCATGTGAAGATAATCTTTGTGAGGTAATTCCCGGCAGCGGCACAGCGGTTGATCTCGAAGTGCCCTATTTTTTTGCCGAGCCGAATCTTCCACAAAACAATCCACTCACCGAAGAGGGAATAGCCTTGGGGCGTCATTTGTTTTGGGAAAAAGCACTTTCGCGAAACAACGCGGTGAGTTGTGGAACTTGCCACTTCCCCGAAGCGAGTTTTAGCGATAGCAGTCCTTTTAGCACAGGGCTATACGGCGATCAAACCTCGAGAAATAGCATGGCTCTGGTCAATATGGGCTGGAGCAATAGCTTTTTCTGGGATGGAAGAGCTTCAACGCTCGAAAACCAACTTTTTGAACCGGTTCGAAATCCCATAGAAATGGATATGACCTGGCCCGAAGCATCGGAGCGGATTGGGAATGACTCCACCTATCAGGAAATGTTTACCGCAGCTTTTGGAACTCCCTGCGTAGATTCTATCCGAATTACAAACGCGATGGCTCAGTTTATTCGAACCATGATCTCTCATCGGTCTAAGTTCGACAGGGCTTACCGCTATGGCGAAGTGCAACTTTCGCCTTCTGAGCAGCGCGGGCTGGATCTTTTCCTGGCCGAAGGTGGAGACCCGGAGATCTATCCCGGTGGTCAAAATGGAGGCGATTGCTTTCACTGCCACGGCGGAGGACTCATCGAATTTACAGATCATCAATTTCACAATAACGGACTCGATTCGGTATTTACAGACCTGGGGCGGGCAGATGTGACGGGTTTTGCCCTCGACGAAGGATTGTTTAAAACCCCAACCCTGCGCAACATCGAGTTTTCTGCCCCCTACATGCACGACGGCAGATTTGAAACCCTTCACGAAGTGGTAGAACACTACAACTCCGGTGGGCACAACTCCGCTACTTTGGATCCATTGATGAAGTTTCCCGACGAAGGACTCGGCCTCTCTCCACAAGACGTAGACGACATTGTGAATTTTCTGAAAACCCTGAGCGATACGGAGTTTATCGAAAATCCGGATTTCCACGACCCACACTAGGTTCTGGGTCATTTTTCCGTTTATTTAAATTTCTGATAATTAGCTTAATGCAGCGCATCTAACCTTTGCGGAAATACGCCGTATAAATGGGGTATGATGAGGAAATTAGGAAAAATTTGCCTGGGAATTGCACTCGCAATTTTATTTATGCCGGTGCAATCCTTCTCGCAGTGCGAACTGTTTGACTTCTTCGGGGCACCAAATGACACCCCGTATTGGTACAGTTGCAACGGAAACGATTTCACACTGAATATTCAGTCGCCGAATAACATTGGCGAATGGAGTATCGATTGGGGGGATGGCTCGCCCATAGAAACTGGAACAGAATTGGTTCCGCCCGACGCAATTACACATATTTACCCCGCCACGGTAGATACGTTCGAAGTAGTTTTTACCGAAACGTCTACAGGTTGCACGGTAAATGGTGTAGTGGTAATGGAAGAGGCCACCAGTTCATCTATTCAAATTCCCGTGGGTGGACTTACCCAGGCCTGCGCACCGCAAACATTGGAGTTTATAAACTCCAGTACAAACACTTCTCAAACCACGGTTTTTACCTGGGATTTTGGCGATGGTTCTCCAATAGAAACCTACGATTATACGAATTTGGGTCAAACGGTATCGCATACCTATTTGCCCGGAACAGTAGACTGTGAAACGGTGGTAACCCTTACCGCCGAAAACTATTGTAATACCGTTCAGGGTGGGCCGAGTTCGGCTACCTTTAACCCCATCCGTATATGGGATATTGACGATGCGGGAATTACGGCTTCTGAAACAATTCTATGCTACCCTGATAACGAAGTTACATATACCAACACCACAGAGCGTAACTGCCTTTTGCAGGGTAATATTTATCAGCGTTATGAATACTGGAACTTTGGCGATTACTGGGGTCTTGGTTACGACTCTATTATAGATTGGAGAGCATGGCCTCCCACTTTTCCGCATACCATTGAATATCCGGGTGTTGGTACATACACCACCACTCTTTTAGACAGTAACCTTTGCGGAATTGACGTTGCGCAAATTACCATTGAGATTGTGCCGCCACCAACTGCCGGCGCTTCTGCGGATGCAGTTGTAGTTTGTGAAGGCGAAACAGTAACATTCACCAATTCTTCTTCGGGTAATGCAACGGACTTCGTCTGGAATTTTGACGATGGTTCGCCAGATGTATTTTCGGGTGCAACCACGGTAGACCATGTGTTTTCGAATGCTGGTAATTATATCGTTTCGCTTATTGCCGCTGTGGGAGGAGTAGGGGGTACCTGCTCTGACACGGCCTATGTTCCCATTGAAGTCTTGCCGGCACCGGAAGCAGATATCTTATTGGATAATCCCGAAGCTTGCGATTTACTCAATGTCACGTTTACCGATAATTCAACAGGAACAATAAATGGTTGGGAGTGGGATTTTGGAAATTCCAGCACGAGTCTGGCTCAGAACCCACCTACTATTTCATATACCGATCCCGGTTCTTACAATGTATCTCTTACCGTAGAAGGAATAAACGGGTGTCGAAATACGGATACCGAAATTGTAACGGTAAATGAAAGTCCCGTGGCCGATTTTATGGTAAACGATGTCTGCATTGGTTCGGAAGGGAGTTTTACAGATTTATCGACGAGTGCCGGTGGCGATCCAATCATCGATTGGGAATGGGATTTTGGAGATGGAAATACCAGTACAGCACAGAATCCGACACATACCTACGCCATACCGGGAAATTATTTGATTACCCTTACCGTGTACACGGCCACGTGTGATGCAACCACTACCCTCTCTGCAAATGTAGAGCAGGAGCCTGAGTCTAATTTTGTCCCCGATGTGGTAGAAGGGTGCGCACCGTTGGATGTGAATTTCACCAATTCGAGTGTCGATGCGGTAAATTACACCTGGATCTTTGGCGATGGCTCTGGAAGTGGTGCGGAAAATCCAACCCACACCTTTGATAATTTCGGCGATGTAGATTCGGTTTACACGGTTCAGCTTATCGCGGCCAATGCATTTGGATGTGTAGATACCTCCGATGTACTTGTAACCGTAAGGCCAAATGCCGTTTCGCAGTTTCAAACTTTTTATACGCCCGGTTGCAGCCCGAGTCCTGCAAACTTTCAGAACAACTCTATAAATGCCACTTCGTACGAATGGGATTTTGGCGATGGCTCTCCGGTCTCTACCGAAACCAGCCCATCGCATATTTTTACCAATACCGGACTCACACTCGAGCAGTACACGGTAACGATGATAGCGTATACACCATTTGGCTGTAACGACACATCAACCACTACCATATCTGTTTTTCCAGAGCCCAATTTTGACTTTGACCTCGATGCCGACACGGGTTGTACACCATTTACGGTGCAGTTTCCCAATGTAAACGGGGCTATCTCGTATTACTGGACTTTTGGCGATACTTACGATGTTGAGCTCGTCGCCACTTCGGCTTTTGGGTGTCAGGATACGGCCCAGTCGCAAGTTACGGTTCACCCCGAACCCATTACGCAGTTTTCTGTGAATGCAACTGCGGGGTGCGGGCCGCTTACCGTTGAGTTCGAAAACCAATCTGTACTCGCCGATTCGGTGGTGTGGAGCTATGGCGATGGGGAAACTTCAGATACCCTGGCGACGCTGCACGAACACACTTTTGAAAATACTACGAATGCTCCAATTACCTATACCGTAGAGCTTACAGCTTTTACCGAAGAGGGGTGTTCTACGACTTTTTCGAGAGATATTGAAGTTTTCCCTCTGGTGGTCTCAGATTTTGATCATCCCGATGAAGCCTGTTCACCGCTCTCTTTTGCCTTTGAGAATACATCCCTAAACGGCGATGTGTATCAGTGGGATCTTGGAAACGGGGTGGTTTCGGTAGCCGAAAACCCTATGGGCGGTTATCAGAACAACAGCGCTGAACCGGATACCTTCGATATTCAATTGGTAGCTACTTCGCTATTTGGCTGCGAAGATACAGCCCGAAGCAGCATTGTGGTGTTCCCAAAACCAAACGCGGCGTTTCTACCCGATAGAACAACGGGTTGCAGTCCGCTGGATATCAATTTTCAAAACAACAGTTCCATTGCCACCATGTACGAGTGGAATTACGGCGATGGCAACACATCTGATACCCTCGTGGGAAATCACGAGCACACTTTTCTGAGTACATCCACTGCACCGCAGGGATTTCAGGTGAGCCTTGTAGCCAGTACCGAATACGGCTGCAGCGATACCGCATTTTTTGATATCGAAGTTTACCCCGATGTTGTTGCCGGTTTCACCGGAAACCCTTTTGAGGGATGCTCGCCATTGCAAACCAATTTTGTGAATCAATCTTTCGGTGCGTCCACCTACTTTTGGGATTTTGGCGATGGTACGGAAGGATTTAACCCCAACCCACAACATCAATTCGTAAATACCACCGATTCAGTTGTCGATTACAACGTACAGCTCATAGCCGAATCTGCTTTCGGTTGTTCCGACACGACCTTCGAAAGTGTGCGCGTACACCCCATACCCGATATCAATTTCGGCGTGGCTGGTATTGAAGGGTGCTTTCCAGCCGACTTCACTTTTGCCAATATGTCTACCGGAGCTGACGCCTACGAGTGGGATTACGGAAACGGTGAGTCTTCGAATGTGAATGACTCACTCCACGTTCAAACATTTGTAAATACCGGAACCGAGTTGGAGACATACGAAGTGATGCTAACAGGAACGAGCGCATACGGTTGTGTGGGAAGCGACGTACTGGAGATTGATGTGATTCCCGAAATTATAGCAGATGTTACGCCACCTCCCGGCGGGTGCTCGCCTTATGATGCAGAGTTTGAAAATAACTCTACAGGTGCCTTCACGTATTACTGGGATTTTGGCGATCAGAACTTCTCGGAAGAGAGCAATCCCACACATACCTATACCAACCCTGGAACAGACGACGAATCTTACACGGTAACTTTCGTGGCACAATCGCTTTGGGGATGTGCAGATACGCTCGAGTTTGAAATACCTGTTCTGGGATTGCCCTCAGCGGCCTTTGTGGCAGCGCCCACCGTGCAGCAATTTCCCGAATCTACGGTAGAAATAGTGAACTTGAGCTCTGCAAACGATGGCTCGGAATTCTTCTGGATATGGGGCGATGGAAATACTACATCATCCACAGATCCTAATAATCCCGAAGAGTATACCTATGAAACCTGGGGCGAATACGAGGTGACATTGGTTGTGGGTAATGAAGTTTGCAACGACTCCACATCTCAGTTGGTAGTAATTGATCCACCTCTGCCCATCGCCGATTTTGAAGGCGAAGGAAAAGGCTGTATGCCCCTTGTGGTTTCATTTACGAGCACATCAACATACGCCGAAGAGCATTTGTGGAATTTTGGCGACGGAACGCAAAGCAACGAACCGAATCCGACGCATACATATTACCAATCGGGAACCTATAATGTAACGCTTACCGTTACCGGACCGGGTGGAGATCAGGATATAGAGATCAAGACCGAAGTGGCAGTGGTGCACCCAAGAGCTGAAGCTTACTTTACGGTAAACCCTCCGGTGATTACCATTCCCGACCAGGTGTTTTTCCTTAACCTATCTACAGATGCTGGCACCTATGAATGGGATTTCGGCGACGGG
>JAIVHP010000370.1 GCA_020201045.1 Flavobacteriales bacterium | reverse complement strand
AATTAGCCACAAAAATTTAAACAGGTATTGGTACCCAAACATAAAATTTCTAAATCCGTATTGATATCTGCATATTTAATCAAATTGGCAACCTCAAATCCAATAACCCGTCTTGTCAGTGCTGAATGCAGATAACATAAGCGAAGATCAGCTCAAAGAGTTGATTCAGGGATGTGTTAGAAACCATCGGAAAAGTCAGGAGAGCATTTATAAAATGTTCTACGGCAAGATGATGGCTATTTGCAGGAGGTACACAAAGAATACCGATCAGGCGAAGGATATCCTTCAGGATGGTTTTATCAAGGTTTTTAAAAACATTGAAAAATTTAATTTTGAAGGTTCTTTCGAAGGATGGGTAAGAAGAATTGTGGTGAATACCGCGATCGATTTTACCCGAAAGGCTAAAAATGATTATCTTTTGATGAATGAAAACCAGTCGATTGATGATTTTGATGAAGATCTGCTGGAAGAAGAAGATGACGAGCCTTACGATAACCCGCTAAAAGTGGGCGACGTAATAGAAGGAATGAATAAACTCTCGAATGCGTACAGAACGGTTTTTAACCTTTACGTATTTGATAATTACACGCATCAGGAAATTGCTGATGCATTGGATATAAGCGTAGGTACGAGCAAGTCTAATTTGGCTAAAGCACGTGCAAACCTTAAAAAAATATTGACGAAAGAATTAGAAAAGCGGAATGGCGAATAAATTAAATAACTTCGACGAAGCGGTGAAAAATAGCCTTGATGGTTACGAATCACCGTACGACCCTACACACTGGGACGATTTAGAAAAAGAATTGCAATTCACTGCCCCCGGCATGTCGTTGTACTACGGTGCAATTACCACTGGTTTGGTTGTAACCAGCGTGGTGTTTATGTCTATGCTGTTCTTTTTCTCTGATGTACAAAACAGCCAGAAAGAAGACGATGATCAACTGGTAGAGAACCAAGTTGAACAGAGCGGAGAAAATCAGGGGGAAGAATCGCAATCGGTTGCAGCTTTTGACTCATCAGCGCACGAGACGAATTTAGAAGGTCAAAATGAGCAGAGGGTGGAAAACTCATCCGCTTCAGAAAGTGAAGACGACGAAAACGCAGATGGAGCTTCTGGTGATCGAACCGAACTTTCTAAAGCCGACTCTAAAGATATCCAAACATCAAATACCCTCGCTTCAAACAGAACCGCAAAAATTTCCTCATTCAATTCAGAAGATAAACCAAACGGCAAAACCACCGAAACAGAATCTGAAAAGGATACAAAGCGGGCTAAAAATATTCAAACCGGTTGCACCGGGATGGTAA
The DNA here is from genome assembly GCA_020201045.1 of Flavobacteriales bacterium. Lineage (GTDB taxonomy): Bacteria > Bacteroidota > Bacteroidia > Flavobacteriales_D > Cryomorphaceae > JAIVHP01. The sequence continues at coordinate 2,748 of JAIVHP010000370.1, read as the reverse complement.
TTGATTTTGATGCATCTGATAAATACGGAATGGACGCAAAGTACCTCTGGAATTTTGGCGATGGATTCTTTAGCAACGAGCCCAACCCATCGCACACCTTTAACAAGGAAGGAACTTTTGATGTATCGCTATCCGTAACATCGCACTCCACAGGTCAAATTACTTCGAATGTGGTTCAAGCCATGATAGAGGTAGTTGAAGCGCCCATCGCCAATCTGGAGATTGGCATATCGGGAGCAAACACCATTGCCTTCAACAACCGCAGCTACAACGCCAGCGAAATTGAGTGGAAACTCAACGATGAAATTGTTAGCGCTAAATCAGAATTGAACCTTAGCGTTATCGACAATACCCATTACGACCTGGCTCTTATAGCCGTTAACGACGGAGGATGTGCTGATACGCTAACAGCACGGGTGAATTCCATAGAAGCTGGCTCGCAATTTCCACGTGCTTTTGAGAAAAGTTACGGAAACGAATTTTCGCCAGGAGCTATTATTGATACAGGTTCGGTAACAGCCGTAAAAATTTACAACAGCCAGGAAGAACTCGTTTTTGAAGGGTCTGGAAATAAAGGCTGGGACGGAACACTTCCAAATGGGAAAGAAGCTTCTAAAGGATCGTATAAATGGATAATGAGCGTAGATAAAGAGAACGCCATTGACGTCTACCACGGCAAACTAGCTGTGCGCTGATAAGAATCCAAATAATATTTAAGCCTCGCTTTTTGAAGCGGGGCTTTTTTTATTGATTAAAATTGGAATCCCAGCAAGCCAAAAAAGCGAGCTCCATAAAATTATTCCATTTGGAATTAAAAAAGGCCGGTTCGACTAAAAAGCTTACAAGGCTTATTAAACTGATTACTTTGGCGATAAAGCAACTCCATCTTGCAGATTAGTTCTCAAAATGCCCATCGTTGAATTCGCATGAGCAACTTTGCAGTTTTGAGTTCGTCATAAAGTAGACTAGATTAGATGTCTTACGCGAGAATCTGCCAACCTTTACTATTTTAGCGGGTCTCCAATTAAACCGATCAGAGAATGAATAAAGTTTTACTTAGGGCTTTTGCGTTTGCGGCTTTAACCGCATTTTTTGTTATCCCCTTCCACAACGATGCTTTAGCGCAGTGTGCACTGGAAACGGAGTGGACTTTTGATCCCCCCATCCCTGCCAGTGGTTCTTACTCGGCCGGAGAAACCATCGAGATATGCGGGGAAATTACTTTTTACCAAACCAACGGCGCAAACTGGATTCACGGTATTGAGTTTGAGTTGCCAGATGGATTCGATCTTTCGAGCATCAATATATTGAATGCGCCCGATGCCTGCAGTAATGGCGGGGATTGGGTTTTTTACGAGACGCTGACTTGCAATGGAATTGATCTTGGTCCTGGCTTCTACTACGATGTAAACAGCGGTGGTCCCTTAGATGGTAACCCGTGCAATAATTACGGAGACCCTTGCTTTGGAAACAACGCCAATTGGGAATTTTGTTTTGAAATAACTCTAGAAGCCGATTGCGGCGGTGGCGGAAATCCCTTTGACGGCGGCATTATCGTGCCGGGAATAACAGTTTACGGCGACGGGGATACTGGAAGCTGGATTACCGGAACCAGTTGTGGCGACGACGACGAGTCCTTTGCCGACGTAGATTTAACCCTTGACTGCTGCGATGCAGAATCGGGTACAACACCCGGGACGGTTCTAATTTGCGAAAATGGGGTTTTCAATCTCTTCGATTTACTTCTAGACAGTCCTGATCCTCCCGGACCACCCCTACCTCCTGAAACAGATGGAATCTGGGAATACAGTGGCACTGGATCGTGGTCCTCCCCGAATGGTGATTTGGGTGAATTCGACCCCTTAACCGACCCTCCCGGAGAGTACACCTACAACGTTTTTGGAACAGACAATTGCGTAAGCTCTACCACTATAACCATGGCCTATAACGACCTCGGCGTGGTGCAGAGTGAAGCGTATTGCTCGGGTGACCCTGTTGGGTTAAGTAGTCTTTTAGACGACCCTCTACCGGCAGGAACCTGGTATGATCCGAACGGCGATGAAGTGCCCGGAGGCACCATAGATCCCGCCGACGGTCCACTCGCAGGTGATTACACGCTTGAATTTTACGACTCCAATAACTGTTTTACAACGGCTACGCTAAGTTTGATCTTTTCCACGGCCGGCTCGGGCGGTGTTCCTACAACGTATGAATTTTGCTCGGCCGATGGACAAATCTGTCCGCTTGATGTATTAGATGGAAACCCGGCTGGCGGGGGTTCCTGGGGATTAGTAGATGCCGACGGCAACCCCGTACCACCAAGTTACCCCAGTTCTGATATTTGTTTTACCGTAGCCGAGCTAGAAGCACTCCTCCCCACTCCCATCGAAGACGGTTTTGCGTTTAGGTATATTCTGGGCGCTTTCCCTTGCTTTCCGCCCAGTGTTGTTACACTTACTGTGAATTACAACGATCCCTTTGATTCGGGTGAGTTTACGCAAACTTCCATTTGCGTTACCGACCCACCTACCGATTTAACGACACTTCTAGAAGGAACCCCCGATGACGGTGGGACGTGGTCTGAAACGGCTTCAGGCGACGTAGTACCCGGTGGAATATTTGACCCTTCAACGGCAGATCCTGGAGATTCCTTTCAGTTTATTTACGAAGGGGGGTTAAATCCATCGCTGTGTTTTAACGGAACGATTTTGGAACTCACCATTATTCCGGCAGATGCCGATGCTGGAG
>JAIVHP010000369.1 GCA_020201045.1 Flavobacteriales bacterium | reverse complement strand
GGAGATTGTTAATTTCGGAGACAGAAAATCTCTTTTGCTTTGAGCATTTACAAACTTGTCGTCGCGGTGCTTTCCGTGTTTAGCATCATCTTGTTGAGCTCTTCCTTCTTTATGCCGAAGGAATCGGAGGTGCACCGATTGATCAATTACTACGATTTTGGACTCTGCATGGTATTTCTCTACGATTTTTTTAGGCAATTCCGGGAATCAGAGAATCGGTTAAAGTATTTTTTTACCTACGGTTGGCTCGACCTGCTCTCGTCTATTCCCGTGGTTGGTGCCTTCAGATTCGCGCGCTTTTTTCGCGTGTTCCGGGTGATTCGCGTATTTAAATCCATCCGAATTTTAATCTTGTTTGTTCAAACAAAAAAGAAGTCCTCGCTTTACGGATTGATCGTGCTCTTTATTTGCTTTACGGTGATTTTATCGTCGATTGCCACCCTGTACTTCGAGCGGGAGACCGGCAATATTCAAACTGCCGAAGATGCGTTGTGGTGGACATTTATTTCGGTAACAACCGTGGGGTATGGCGATTATTACCCCGTAACGAATTACGGAAAGCTCTCAGCGACTGTTATGATTTTTACGGGACTTCTCGCTTTCGGTACCATCGTGGCATTTATAAACGATATCATGGAAAGGTACAAGGATGTAGATTAGCCCTGGAGCGGGGTGGGAGATGCTTTTGGTTGTGCGTGCGCGACTTAAAATTTAGTTGTTTCAAAGCATAATCTCGGCGGGTTTTGGCAAATGCGGTAATAGCTGACGATGTCCAGCCTGTAATCCGCTCTCACTCTGCGCTCTTCCCAAACGCCACCTTTTTCTCTTCTCAAATTCGTTACCTTTCCACTACCAAAACCAAACCATGTCGAAAGTAATTTTTACCGCCGACGATTTCGGGGTAAACGATGGGATTGACGAAGGGGTGATTAAGGCGGTTCAGAAGGGATACATCAATTCGGTAGCAGCTTTTTCGAACCATAAAGATGCGCCCAAACGCGTAAAGCGATTGATGGCGCTTACCGAACCCCAAACCCCGGAAGTGGGAAGCCACCTTACCCTTACTTCGGGTAAACCGCTTACCGGCGGTGTGGGCTGGCTTACCAAAGGAAACGGCTATTTCCACTCCTTCACCAATCACCGACACCCAAAAAATAGCCTGAGCAAAGCTCAGCGGCGGGCGGTGAAGGTGGAGTTGGAAGCTCAAATCGATGCACTTGCCGGGAGCGGAGTCGACGTGAAACACCTGAGCTCGCATCACAACGTTTTATACTGGTTTCGCGATTACGCAGAGATTCTTTTTGAGATAGCCATGGAACGGGATATTCCTGTTAGAAGCCCACTCCTGAAACCGCGTTCTGCCCACACGCAGTTTATGTCGACCATTCGGATGCTTTTAATTCCCAACCTGCGGCTGAAGCAAATGGGAAAGATCAGGCGGTTTTCGAGAAATCTGGATGGCTTTTTGGAATCCCTATCCACGCTGCCGGCCATGCCACACCACACCGACGGACGCGCATATGGTCCGCCATTCACTTTCCGCAAAGACCTGGCAGATATCAGTAGCCTGGCGAGCCAAAAGCGAATAGTCGTGAGGGAAGAACTCAACCGCCTGGCCAAAGAGTCGAAAACAGTTGAATTTGTTTTTCACCTTCTGGACGATCACTACCCCAACCTGGAAAAACACAAGGAAAAAATGAAAAGAAAGCACAGCAACTACACTGGAATAAGTTCACTTTATTTCGAAGGACGCATGGCCGAGCATATCATCTTCAGGCGTTTGCGGTTGCCCAAAGGCGTAGCGCTCACTTCGTGGGAAAACATCAAAAATCAACAACCATGACCGATAAAAAGAACCCGGGAACCTTTCAGGTAGGATTGTGCATGGCAGGAGCCGTTTCGGCCGGGGCATACACCGCGGGGGTAATGGATTACCTGCTGGAAGTGCTGGGCGAGTGGGAGGAGCGAAAGCGGACCGACCCGGAGAATACACCCCGCCACGATGTGGAAATTCCGGTGATGGGCGGAGCTTCGGCGGGCGGAATGACTGCCCTGATCTCGGGGATTGCGATTCACGAAAACCACCGCCCCATCCGCACGCGCGAAGATGCGCAACGCTTTGGCGGGGAAAACAAACTCTACCATACCTGGGTGAACCTAACCCGCGACGATATGCTGGAAGCGATGCTCGACCGGTCTGATCTGGAAGACCGTAACATCTATTCCATACTCAACTCTTCGTTTATCGATGAGATAGCGGGAGAAGTGGTGAAGGTTAAAAACCCATCGGAGAGAAGGCACGCCGGATTTGCCGAAAACCTAAAGCTCTTTGCTACCCTGAGTAATTTGGAAGGGATGAAGTACAGCGCCGAACTAACCGATCGCGGAACTTCCCTGAGCCGCTATGTGATGAGCAGCCATAACGACTACGCCTGCTTTCAGCTCGAATCGCCAAAAGGGCGCGAGCCGGGGTGGATAAAGTTTGACATCAGTCCCGAAGCCGACCGATCGCTTATCGCTCAGGCCGCTATGGCCACCGGAGCTTTTCCCGTGGGACTTCGAAACCGGAAGGTGGCGCGGAAATCGGCCGATATGAACGAGAACAAGTGGTTTGACGGCATCAGACGACACAACTCATCAGTATTTGGCAAAGATTTCTACACCGCGCACTTTGTAGATGGTGGGATGATAAACAACGAGCCCTTTGACCGTGTGCGGGAAATATTAAACGATGTAACGGGGCAAATCGACGAGGATGTAATCCACAATTACAGCCGCACCAACAGTACAGTTTTAATGATCGATCCCTTTCCCAGCGAGCCCGAAAAGGCCGGCGATCAAAATCGAAGTCTGCTGGCAAACTCCATCTCTGCCACCCTCGGTGCCATGGTGGGGCACCTGCGGATAAAGCCGGCCACCCTGCTCGATGCGATGAAGTCTGATAGGGCGGGGCAGTACCTTATTTCGCCCATTCGCTACCCCAAAAGCGGCGGTGCCATCGAAGGGAAAAAGGCCCTTGCCTGCGGATCGCTCAGCGGATTTGCGGGTTTTATACACCGCCATTTCCGCGAGCACGATTTTTTTCTGGGCAGGGCCAATTGCGAGCGCTTTTTGCGAAGGTATTTTACCATGCCCGAAGATGCCGGCAACCCTTTTATCGATTACGGATACGCCCATTTAACCGAAGCCCGGCGGTTGAAGTATCGCACGGTAAGCTCTACTACCCAAAAAGACGAAGCCGGAAATGAAGTAGAGCGCGAAGTAAATCACCTGCCCATCATCCCCATCTTTTCCACTGAAGGCGATGCGCCCTACATCCCATCATACGAGGGTAGAAACTGGCCGCGGATGGAAGAGAAATTTATCGACAAAAAGAAGCGGGCCTTGAAGCGCCGCGTGGGAAGGGTGCTGATCGTAATGGCCGACCTGGCTCCGTTTTGGCAGTTTCTGCTCTGGATTGGAAACCACGCCATCCTTCGCCGTAAAATTGGCCAGGCTATTCTCGATAAGGTTAAAGATGATTTAAGGGAGTGGGGGATAATGGAAAAAAAATAAGCGATTGAAAGCGACGAAGGTGATAAGGCAGTCTTAGGGTAGGGTGCTGGTGTGGAAGCGGGGGTGAGCAAAGTATGCGATCCGAGCGTTATTCATAAGCTACAATCGAATTACAGATGCTTTATTCTCCACTCGCTATTGCTTTAATTTCTTTGGTATGGAGCACCCAATTCACACCTTTTGATTTTAAGCCTTTTGCCAGTTTTTTATCGCCTGTCCAAAGTGAAGCGTCGAGAGCGATTCCCAGGGCAACAAAAGGAATGTCAAACTCATCCACATCCATCGTGATCGTTGCGGCTTGAGCCCAAGCACTTTTGGGAATAGATTCGGTGCTAATGAGAATTATATTCTTTAATATGGTTCTGAGCAACAGTTCAAACTCATCGGGAGAATGTCCGGACAATCGAAGTATCTTTGCGCGATGTGCCCCGAGTTCTTCCAGTATGAACTGCGGTGACTAAAAAGTGAATATGTCATCGGAGTTGAGCAGTAAATCGCTTATAGC
>JAIVHP010000368.1:4891-8959 GCA_020201045.1 Flavobacteriales bacterium | reverse complement strand
GCCTGTTCGAGCGGGAGCGCCTGCTCGAGTGGAAGCAATCAGGGCAGTCATGTGCTCAGGGCCATCGAAACCGATGCATCCGGCCCCAGTATCCGCTTCTCGTTTTCTCGATACACAACTAAAGAAGAAATAGACTACGCGGTAAGCCGATTGACACATCACCTCAAGCCGGTAGAAGTGATGAGCTGAAGATTTGCGGTAAAAATCCATGTTGCATTTAGCTCGACATTTATTAATCAATTGAATTTGTGACCGAAACTATAGGTGCTTTGGCCGGGTGAAAATCCAGTGTTGGAATAGATCTTTGCTCATATATTCGCAGTCAGTAGATTAGAAATACCAATCACCTTCACTTCGAAAAGATGGTTAAATCCAAATTTAATTCAACGGTAAAAAAGAATAGATGATTAAAAAGTTCTTGATTTTACTGCTTGCTCTTTTGTTGAGTATCGATATCGGGTATTCATTTTTACAACATTTTTACACGCCTTTCGATGGTGATATGGCAGGTGGGATTGTTCCATCTGATGAAGTAAAACCGATTTTGGATAGTCCTTTTGGATTAAAAGTTTTCGATGAGAACATCACCTATCCAAACCCCAATAGATTTTTTTGCCATTGGATTTTTTATGAGTACTTCAACCGCGTACCTTCACTACTCCAGCATTTCACCACCCCAATTAATAGTGCATATCTGTCGTGTGCAATAGCAAAGACGGCAATGCAGGTTATTATTACTTTTTTACTTGCCATTTATGTTTCAGGAAGCGTGTTTAGGTTTAGGTTTTTGTTGGCGGCGGTGCTCATCACCCCTTTATTTCAGACCAATGGCTACCGAAGTTATATGGGGATTATCGATCCAGCGACTACCTACAGTTTTTTTTACGCACTTCCCATAGTTTTGATTCTCATATATTTCGCCCCGCTTTTTCTAAAATATTATCACGGTAAGGAGCTGAAATGGTTCAAGTATGTAAAACCTTTTTGGATTCCATTGGCACTTATATCCAGCTTGAGTGGACCATTGAATCCCGGAGTTTCTTTGGTTATAGGTCTTTTGATTTTTATTTTCGCTATCTCCCAAATTTTCAATAGTCTAGATGGGGAGAAATTCCTTACCAAACTAAAGTTTGCTCTACAGAAAATACCCAATGATTACTATTACTTTTTAATACCCTTATTTATTTTTTCATTGTACTCCCTGTATTTGGGCAGGTTCAATTCAGTAGATATTATCAGCAAACAGTCACTGTCTGTGCTCTATTCAAAATTGCCAGAAGGAATATTTTATTCATTTACGCAGAAACTCGGCTTCCCTATTCTATTCTTAATTCTGATAATCAATTCACTTTTCATTCACTTCAAATTAAGGACATCGAAGGGTAAGCAGATTCTTATGACTTTTAAGTGGATTGGCATCTTTGCCTTAGTGTATATCATGCTTTTGCCCCTTGGTGGATACAGAGATTATCGACCCTACATTCTCCGATATGATACAATCATTCCAATAACTTTAGGTTTGATGTTCATTTTTGCAAAAACGACTATATTCATTTACAATAATATGTCGATCAAGCAAAAGTATTGGTATGCTCCTTTGGTAATAATAATCTTAGTCGTTTTTACCAATTCCGACAAACCTAACTTTGATCATAATGCATGTGAAAGAAGGGCTCTGGTTCAAATCGCCAATTCTACAGAATCGGTAGTGAAAATTGACAATAGCTGCACTGTTTTGTCATGGGATCAAATTTCCACTCCCAGCGACTCAGAGTTAAACATAGAATTACTCAAAATCTGGGGCGTAATCGAAGAAGACAAGTTGTACTTTCAGGCGCCATCCTCCGAGTAAACTATTCGCACATCGATTTAAACGAGAAATAAGCAATCTAAATTTATACGCAGCCTGTGGTGTTAATTGGGTGGTATGTAATTGATTTCCAATTCATATTGTCTTGTAAAATATTAATTATGTCAGGTGAATAGCCCCAATGATGCGGAAAATTCACGATGAAGGTTAATTATTTAGGATAGAATGTTGACCTTTACTCTGAAGGAACAACTTAATTCTCAAACAGATTGCTAAAAAGGTACGTTTATCTTCTCTTCGCATTATTCTCTTCGAGTACATACGGGCAGTTTGGTCCGGGAACCTGCGACGTAGAAACAACTTACCCGATTCAAGATTTTAATATCTGCAATTACGATCCCTGGATTTTAGTTTTCGAAGATAATTTCGAAGGAAATGATTTGGATCAACGGATTTGGGATCCGCTCACAGGTGTTCCAAGGGATCCGAATTTTGATGAACGGAAAGCCTGGCATAAGCCCGAAAATATAGTTTTAGAGAACGGTTTACTGAAGATAATATCAAAGGAAGAAGCTCTAATTAACCAGTGTTTTGATTGGTGGGATGGAAATACAACACAGACTGATTGCAGCGATTTTTCGTATTCAACTGGTGAAATGTGGTCCAAAAGAAAGTTTGAATACGGCATGTTTCAGGCAAAAGTGAAAATACCACGTGGTAAAGGGTTCTGGCCGGCGTTTTGGTTATACGGAGACAACAATGTCTGGAATGAGATTGATATTTTCGAATTTTGGAACGAAGAAAACTTATGGGGAAACTACGATTCTGATAAACTTGCCAGGGTCCATCATATGAATATGTGGTATGACTATGATAGCGATGGGAGTGGAAATCAATGCAGCGTTTCAGAGAATTACGATATAGATTTTTCAGAAAGTTTTCATGTTTTTACAGTTGTCTGGGAGAAACAAAGAACACGCTGGTATGTAGATGGCGACTTAAAGCATACGAGCTATAGATATGCTACTGCACTTGGTCAAATCACGGGTTGCGATATAAAGGGTTGGACCCCATATCTTCTGAATAAAATATATGCGCAGGAACCAATGTCAATTATTTTTAACACGGCAATTCAGTCTGGTTCAAACGCACCCAACACTGCAACACCTTTTCCAAGTAAAATGGAGGTTGACTGGGTGAGATACTACCAGAGACATCCTTGTGATGATGTGGAAATTACGGAACCGACTCAATATGTTCTAGACGATGAAGTTTTCAATGCTGTGGCCGGAGAGAATATTCTGGTCAATACCGATTACACTATTTCGCCTGATCAACAGCTTGATATGATTGCCAGTAATTCGATTACTTTAAAACCAGGGTTTCATTCACAGAACGGTTCATCATTCGTTGCGAAGATCGATGAATATACATGCGAAAAGTCATCGTATGCTTCACAAATTAACCATCCCAAGCAAAGTATACCCCAAAGCCTTTTGTCTGAAAGCCAAAGCTCAAAGAGTCTTGAAACTGAAAATATTCAAATATCTCCGAATCCCAATAGCGGCGTTTTTTATGTTGATTTTAACGATGAAGAGCCCCGTAAATACCTTATTAAAGTGATGGATTTGAACGGTCGGTTGGTTCAATTCGGCAAAATCTGGGATTCAGCAAGATTAATGATTAATTTGAAAATCAGCCCGGGGGAATTTATATCCTACAAGCCATAAACAAAAGTAACGGTAGGACCCACACTGATAAAATTGTCGTTCAGTGAGATAAGCCTTAAGATCCTTATGGAGTTGTGACTACTACAAAATTGTAATTCTGAGAAATGAAAGAAAGAAAAGGAATAGCAGCAGAAAGTGGTTACCTCAAGGTTGCCATTATCAAGGGAGTTTTATTCGAAAGGTTCTTTTATTGCTGTATTTTCGCTCTGCTTTGAAAGAATTATCAAATGGTATGAAAATATGAAGCCACGGAAGAATTGTATTTCCTATCGTGAATTGCTTACGAAATAACTAATAACCTATCATATAACAAAATCGCTAACTTCCTGATGTTGAGCCGGGAAAATTTCGCGAAATCCCGAATGCGTTTCTGGGACTCTCCATCCATTCGGCGGAGCTCAAGCATCAGCTCTATTTTTTTAAATGATTTACGCAGAGTGCTCAGAGAAAAAGGACAACCAAAGCTCAAACTGATGAGTGCGCTGAGGATCGCGAGCGATCAGTGAGAGCAAACATCAGCGTTTCTCT
>JAIVHP010000368.1:0-4814 GCA_020201045.1 Flavobacteriales bacterium | reverse complement strand
TAGCAGCAGCGCTCATAGGGTAACTGAGTTCGATTATTATTCGGAGATTCAGATTTTCATAAAAGTTGATATACAACTAAGCGAGGTACGAGCGGTTTCATGAGCATCGCTGAAAGCTTAAATATGCGAATAACGTTCATTTTCAAAGCCACCCGCCTACCGGTATTCTATGGATTACACAAGCATAGTTTTCAACATTTATTCATGGTGCTCCCATAGAATTCAACATATGCAGTGGCTCGCTTTACCACGGCAAAGACTCGATATGGATATCTGGATTCAAACCCAAATGGACATTCTTGATTCTACCGTCATTACTGGAGCATTCCCCCTTAGGAGGGGTTAGGGGGAGGACTTACAATTATATTAGAGCAGCGAAGCTTTAAATCAACTTATGCTTCCTTGTCTTCCGTTTGATTTACCTTTTCAAACAATTCCGGATCAAAACCGAAAAGACGGTTTTTCTTGATCATCACATCTACGTAATTTGGAACCATTTTTTCCCAGCCCGATGCGCCTTCGCGGATCATTTTGAGCGCAGTGCGGCTTTGAATGGATAGTACTTCGGGATCGAAGTTTTCAAGGTCTACAATCCGTCCGTTACCTATCAAATACTCGTACAGGGGTTTCAGGCGAGGGTGAACTTCCATGTTTTTGCTGTTCACAAGGGTTTCCTTCTCATCGCTTTTAGAAGGGTAGAGGTAAATTTTAAGATCCCTGGTAAATAGAATTCCAAAGGCTTCGAGTATTCCCCCGTTCAGGTCGCGGTAGTATTTTTCGTTAAACAGCTCTACCATATTGTTAACCCCCATAATAAGCCCCATGCGCTTTTTGGTGAAGGTTGAAAAATACTCAATGAGTTTGTAGTACTCCTGATAATTCGAAATCATTACCGTTTGCCCAAGCGAGCAGAGAATGTCGGCCCGGTCGATAAAGTCCTGCTCGTCGATGTCTCCATCGGCGCTGAGGTTGTTGAGTGTAATTTCAAAGAGCACCTGAAGGTCGTCGGCTTCTACGCGATTTTCTTTCGAGAAGGCGTTGTAGCCGTTAATGATCATATCGATATTTACCTTCGTTACCGGTCGAAAGCTCCCGCGAATAGCGAGAATATTTTTCTTGTAAAGCAGATCGGCCGATTGAAGGTTTTTCCCGTCGGGGCTGAAGATTACCGCATCGGTCATTCCGTTTTTTACCAGTTGCAAACTGAGCAAACGATTGTCAACCGATTCAAAATCCGGACCCGACATCGAAATCATGTCGATTTCAACCTGATCGCGGTTTAAATTATCGTAGAGCGACTTGAGGTATTCCCTGGGGTTTTGGTAGTAAAAATAGCATCCGTAAAGCATATTCACACCCAGCACACCAATGGTTTCCTGCTGAAGCGCGGCTTCATTTTCGTGGAGTTGCACGTGGAGAATAACCTCGTTGGGGCTTTTTTCGGGGCTGGTTTGAAACTTAATCCCCATCCATCCATGGCCTTTGTACTTCTTTTTAAAATCTATGGTGGCGACGGTATTGGCGTAGGAAAAGAATTTTTTCGACGGGTGTAAATCTCTATTCAGTCGCTGTTCTACCAGTCCGTACTCGTGAACGATCATCTTTCGCAGCCGCGACTCGCAAACGTATCTGTTCTTTTCTTCTTTCCCGTAAATGGCATCGCTAAAGTCTTTGTCGTATGCCGACATCGTCTTTGCAATCGTTCCCGATGCCCCACCGGCCCTAAAAAAGTGCCGCACAACTTCCTGGCCCGCGCCAATCTCTGCAAATGTGCCGTAAATATTCGGATCTAAATTAAGCCTAAGCGCTTTTTGCTTTGCGGTGAGAATTACCCGTTCCAATAGATTTCAATTTGATAAGTGCGCTACAAATCTAAAGCCTTTCACAGAAAGAACATAGGTTTTAACAGGGTTTTTAAATTATGGATAATCACTTCTAAGCCTTACTTTTGGCGGCATTATGAAATTTACTTTTTTGGGAACGGGAACATCTCAAGGGGTGCCCGTTATTGGTTGTAGTTGTGAAGTGTGTAAGTCTGAAAATCCCAAAGACAACCGATTGCGAACATCGGGAATGCTTGAAATAAACGGTCAAACCATGGTATTTGACACCGGCCCTGACTTCAGGCAGCAAATGCTTCGGGCAAAACCCGACAATGTGGATGCCGTGCTGTTTACCCACGAACACAAAGACCACCTGGCCGGTATGGATGATATCAGGCCCTTTAACTTCAAAAACAAAAAGCCACTCGACGTTTTTGCACACGAGCGTGTTCAGGTTGCCCTAAAGAGGGAATTCCACTACGTATTCGCCTCAGACAAATACCCCGGTGTTCCGCAGGTAAACCTTTTTGATATACATACCGATCAGCCTTTTTTGGTGGGCGATACCAAAGTAGAACCCATTGAAGTTTTTCATTATAAAATGCCGGTTCTGGGATTTCGAATTCGAAATTTCGCCTACGTAACCGATGCCAAAACAATTGCACCTGAGCAATTGGAAAAGCTCAAAGGCCTGGACGTTTTGGTGCTGAATGCCCTGCGAAAAAAGGAGCATATTTCGCATTTTAATTTGGAGCAGGCAGTAGAACTGGTGCATCAATTGAAGCCCAAAAGAGCTTTCTTCACGCATATTTCCCATTTTATGGGAAAACACGAAGATGTTTCCAAAGAGCTTCCCAAGAATATTGCACTGGCTCACGATGGGCTGTCTATTGAAGTGAATTAGTGCCTTTCTTTAGAATCAAGTGTCCGATCAAAATTTTTTTAGCAAGCCCGCCTAAGGGACTTTAATCGAAAAGCAGGCAATCATCCTACGGAGTGTATCCAGGTGCTTTGGTGACGATTTGCCCTTTATTAGGTCTCGATACAGTCAACCTTCGTCGTTTTATATATCTGTTTTAGCGGATTGTTGCCCAACATTAGATTGATGAATACTATTTTTTATTGAACTTTTTTTTTGCCAAGAACGGAAGATCATCAAAACGACCTTCTATTAACGCTTTTTTCTTTTTTCTACTCCAATTTTTGATGCGCTTTTCCCATTGAATTGCAAAATTCGCATCAGTAAACCCTTCCCAAAAAACCAATTTAACAGGCCTTCGAGAATAGGTGTAGGCTTCGGGGTTTAGTCCCCGTTGATGCTGTAGAATTCGTTCATCTAAATTGTTAGTTACTCCAGTATAATAGCTGCCATCTGAACATTCCAAAATGTACAGAAAGAGATAGTAAATAGATCCTGGAGCTCTCATTTGGCAACTTCAATAGTCTATAAAAATAATGTTTGTCTATAAAATTGAGATAAACAAGTTTGTCAAATTGAAACTCGTGTGAAACATAATCTAAATGGGTCTCGATACACCCCAACGGCTGAGAGCTTCATAGCTTCACTTCGCTCAGCTTGAATCTCTATGCCTTTTGGGGCACTCGACCTGACACGCAATTTCAGAACTGCAATCTTTACGCGGTTTGTCAGATCGAGTGTTAGCCTGATGCAGATGTATTGAGATCAGTTGAAGCCGAAAATTTTCCATGTATTGGGTCTCGATACAACCCTCCTTCGTCGGATTACTCGACCTGACAAACGTGTTCCCGACAAACCTGGCGCATCTGAATAGAAGCTTCATCTAATGCAGGATCACCAAGGGCTTGAGCGACTCTTCCCCCTAAGCCCTTCTTTTTATCACAGCAAGCCGCAACTGACTTTGAGATTCCTCGGTTCGCTACGGAATGACAGTTTGCTTTTTTGGGTGGGGGCCTTTTTTTTCTCCGAGAATTGGCATCGGGCAAAATCAGCAAGAGTTTTGAGCCTGCCTCGGTAGGCCTTTAGGCAGGCAAGAGGATGATCGTGTGTGTTTGCGGGAAATGAAGTTAAAAGTTTAAAGTGAAAATGGCCGTGAGTGCAATAGATCCTTTTTGGATTTCTGGATTCAATCGCGATTGGTCAATACTGCGCAATAAGATTTCGGAGTTATCCTCCCCCTAACCCCCTCCGAAGGGGGAACGACCCCAGTTGCGGTGGAATGGGGGTAAAAGTGGAAAAGTGACTCTTCCCGAAATAGGTTCACGAATAGTGAATAGTGGAAAGTGGAAAGTGGAAAGTGAAAAAATGGAAGAAGTCAAAAGATAGATTTTGGATTTCTGGATTGAACCGCTATTGGAGAATTTGCGCTCCAATCTTCAACACTGGCCGCAGCAGCACAGCTACTACGGAGCGTCATGAATGCTGATGAGCGGCGCGATTGGACAATGCGTTTCTCCAGTCAATACTGGACTTTTTCCCTCATGCCTGGGGATACAGCCGCACGGTAAAGAATTCAAACGGAAGTATCCCAAATCGCAAATCTCAAACCGCTCTGTTTACCGGAGCTTTCCGTAAACGACTTTGAGATTCCTTGCTTCGCTGCGGAATGACAGGTTCCATTTTTTGGTGGGGACGGGGGAGTTTTGCGCGGCAGAGCCGCGCAAAACTCTCCCGTCCCAAAACACCCCTTATACCTGTCTTTCCGAGCGGAGCGAGGAATCTTGTGAAAACGACGTGATCATTCTTAATGGAAATTCTGTAAAGAAGTCCTTTGCAGTGAAAGAAGAGTGAGAAATCAGCCTGCCTCGCCGGCCAGCAAGAGTTTTGAGCCTGCCTCGCCGGCCTTTAGGTTTGTATCCTCTTATTTAATTAACAATACATGTTGATAATGATGTTGAAAAGAGGGGGTCTGGGGGAGACTCAAAACTTTAGAAATTTGTGAACAAAAAAAAAGAATGGGGTGAACTTTCCTACCGGCTAGATTAATGGTCTATTGCCTGTATTAGTCCCCA
>JAIVHP010000124.1 GCA_020201045.1 Flavobacteriales bacterium | reverse complement strand
TCCGGCTGCCCTTTCAAAATTGGGTAGTTTACAAAATCAGTGTCCTTAGTGATGACAGCTCTTTTCTCATCGTGCGACACGGATGATCGCCATTTCGGAAGTACTGTTTCTCTCGGGAAGATCTAAGGTATCTACAACGTCATATCCGTGCTCATTCAGCCAAAGGCTGAGTGATTTAGGCAATTTCGCGTCTACAATAAACGTATTACGCGGCCTTCACTTTGGTGACGCTTTTCACCTTGGAAAGTATTGCGGCAAACAGCAGGCATGCTTGGATGTCTTCTTCCTCAAGGTCAGGATAGTCTTCAAGGATTTCCTCGTTTTTCATCCCAGATGCGAGCAGCTCAAGAATAAGTGATACAGGATAACGCATGTTCCTGATAGAGGGCTTACCAAACAGGATATCGGGATTCAGGGTAATGCGGTCGAGGAGATCCGGTGGTGCCATGGATGTATGTTTTCTGAAAGCGACTTTACAAATTGAAATTACAAAAAAAATCGTCCAAAGGTCTTTCGTAGGCATACTGCGATTCGCCCCTCATAGTAGCTTTTTACTTTCTGACTTTCAAACTTTGCCGCAAGGACTTTCGAACTATCTAACTCCATTAAAACCTAAAATCTTCCAATCCATAGATGCTTCCATCCGCATTTTTCTCCGGCTGCCATGTGCGCACATATACCCGCGGATTAAGCGTATCGGTAAGGTCTATCATCAGAAAGAGATAGCCTTTATCCGCATAGGTAGATGAATAATAGTGCTGTGCAATCTGAATGCCGTAGATCTTTTCGTTTTTTTGGGTTTTGCGCACTTCGTTGTCTTCAAAACGGATGTTGATGAATTCATTGCGGTTGAATATTCTGCTCAGCCTATCCATATACTCACCCTTAGAAAGACGAATATATTCTACATCTTTCCGGCTTAAACCGCTGTAAAACCCACGTCCGTCAACCGGTGTTTCTTCGCGGCGCACCACATTACCCACAATGATCAGTGCCTGATCGTCAAAAATGGCTTCTAAATAATCATGCCGCTTCAGGGAGTAAGCCGTTTTGTAATCTTCCATAAAAGAAATAAGAAAGTGGCGGTCTTCGGCTGTTCCAAATCCCGCTGGCCGATTCATAATATCGCGAATGGCAATATCACCTAGAGAATGGCTTACATTGCACACTTTGCCTTCTTCGTTAAACGTAAAAACGACGTCTTCCACAAACTCAGTGCGATTATTCTTGTAAGCAAATGACATGGGGAAAGATCGCACCAAAACTTGTTCATTCACTGTCCACAATTCCAATTCTTCTTTTCGAGGGGGCAATACTTTTACTTCTGCTCCGTCTATCATAGACCGAAAAAGAGCGTAGCCCTGATCGCTGAAATATTGACGGGCAGTTTCAGGTTTCCCCTTGCTTAGCGCGTCTAAAATTGATTCGAGAGGCATTTGAAAATCTGCCGGACCTAGCTTAGAATCGGTTTTTTGAGATGTAGATTTATCCAGGCCGCTGATCGCTTTTTCAATTTCATCACGGGTTTTATGCTGACCTTCCTTTCCATCGAGCGAAACTTTCAGTTCTGCTCTTGGAAAGTATGGAATATCAACCGACTCAAGCATAAGCTGCACTTCCGGTTCAAGTCGGGCTTTATGGGCATAACGATACTCTACCTGAAGGCGCAGGTTTTGGCTGTTTCGCCCCAGTTCACCATCAAGGGTAGCTACACCCTGCCCGTTGCGGGCACTGACGATAGAAGAATATCCATCGCCGAGCCAGTAAATGTAATCAAGGTCTTGAACAGGTTCCTGCTTATAGCGTATTTCCAGATGAAGCTGCCGGCGAAGCGGCTTGTGGAGCAACTCGGCCTGCACTACGCGGATGTTGAGAAAAGAAAAGATGCGGTTGATGCGGTCGTACAAACCCATCATCAAGGGCTCTTCCAAATCGTTTTCAAAACTGCCACGCAAGCGGGTATTGTCGGGGTGACTCCGCGCCAAAATCAACGCCCAATAGTAATATCGTAGAGCATCTGCAATACGGAGTTCGCTTTCTGCTCTGGCAGCACTGCGGATAAAGCTTTGGATGAGGCTAACCCGCTGCGCAAAAATGTCTTCCATGCTCTCACGCTCAATGAATACGAGTACCTCGGTTGCTTCAGGGCTTTCTTTCAACACCCGTTCACTGTAACGGCTGATTACGGCTGTAGAATAAGTGTTCACCACGCTGCTCACATAGCTGCTAAAGTCGCTTTCCGTCTCCTTCACCACTTCTTCAAACTTGCTTTGCACTTGCACAGATATGCTGTTGGTTAGACTCTCAAGGGCATCGCGTCGCGCAGCATTGTAATTATCTCCCACCCCGGTACCGAAGTAATACTTATCTGAGTTGCGAATCTCGTCTAGGGTTTGGGCAGTGCTATCAAGCGTACCTAAAACCAATATCAAGAATAAAACCTTTAAGGGATTGATAATACCTGAAAACGACATCGCTAATTTATTCACAAGCGAATATAGAAATTTGCGGGACACTTTGCCGTTGTAATTTGGTTTTCAGCGCCACCGCACAAGTAATGCTTCAAATGACGTAAGCCAATCATATCCCGCGGCGGCGACCGTAAAGAAAGGCACGGACGGGCAGGCCCACCCCGGCGGGCAGGCAATCATATCTTCACCCACCCGCACCCCACACCCTGAAGGGCGCCACCGCACAGCCTCAACTTCAAACTCCATAAGCCAATCCTATCATCGCATCATTAATCAATCATATCCCGCCCCGGCGGGCAGGCATTAACCAATCATATCATCCTATCATCGATCAATCTTATCATCATCAAGATACCAATCCACCCAGGCATCAACCTGCTTTACGGAGTGGGGTCTGAGCCTAATTTTGTTTTCGGTGTCTAACAAGAACATTGTGGGTGTAGAAAACACGTAGTAGTCTTCTGCTACGGGACTTTCCCACTTCTTGTAATCGCAATAAGAAAGGAAATCAAAATCCGAAGCGAATTCTTTAAACTCATGTGCTGACTCGTCGAGCGAAATAAAAACCACATCCATTCCCGCCATGAGCCACTTGTTGTACAGGCCGTTTATCCGGGGAATTTCTTCCGAACATTTAGGGCACCAACTCGCCCCAAATACCACCAACTTATACTCCGTAGCGATATCCGACAATTTTGAAATGGTTGAATGCGGCTGTTTGGACAGCAATTCCGCACCGTCTGTTTTGAAGGAGATATCCGGTACCGTGTTGCCCTTCTTCATGGCCCGATAGGTTTCCAATTGCTTGGCCAGGTTTTCATTTAGCGTGCAGCTACCTTGAGTCAGTGCTTTTAAGGCCAAATACTCCGATGCCTGAAAAAGACTGTGGCGCTCCAGCAGGTCGAAAAGGTAGTCGGTGATTTCGTTGAATTTTTCTTCGTCCGCTTCCAGGCTTTCCAGAAGTCGATCGGTGCTTTTGTTCATTTCCAAAAAGACCGTATCGAGCGGTTGACCCATATTTTCCAGCAGCCAGTAATGGCTTTCGATGGCATCCTTGAGCAATCCGCTGCGGGAGAGTCGCTCATCCGAATAATCTATTTGACGAAAGGCAGCAATGGTTTCGGGAATTTCCTTGGGGCGGTATTGAGCAATGGTCGATACCGAACTCACCAAACTCCGCATGGGCAGGTACCAGCGCACGTAGCTGTCGACAGGTAGACTCTCGATAAACGCTTGGTCTTCGGCTTTGATTCGCGCTTTCTCAGCAGCGATGGACTTGAGAGTACTCTCTTGATCAGCAAAAAGAGAATCTCCCTGATAAATCCGCTCCAGATACTCCCAGGCGGTAAGGGCTTGCTCGCGACGGGGATGTTCGGAAGCGTATTGGATAAAGGCTTGTTGTTCTTTTCCTTTGGTGCAGGTGATGCTATTCGGATCGGCAAAATAGCCGCCTTTGAGTACTATATCTTGTCCGGACAGGACAATGAAATAGGGTTTGCCATCTTTGACCGAAATAAAACCCATTCCATCTTCAACACCTTCGAAGGAAATAGTAAAGTGACCTGTGGTATCCGCTATTGCCGTTGAAACTGAGTGATTTTCAAA
>JAIVHP010000123.1 GCA_020201045.1 Flavobacteriales bacterium | reverse complement strand
TCTTGCCGGGCGTCGTAAATCTCAATCGTAGTTGGGTCGTATTCTATGGCGACTTCCAGGCTGGCATCTGAGCGATGCTGGTGAAATTTGAGACCGATACCCGATGATTCGTTCCAGAACAAAAGCCGTGGCTTCGTTTCCATCCAGCTTAAAGCTACCGTTGGGAATCACATAGGCGCTGTCTGTCTGGGTAATTAAGCGCGCCGCGACAAACATACCCGGCATCAGTTCATCCAGGTGCTCGTCGGGGTGCACGTGCACCTTGATAGAGCGGTCGTCTTCACTAACGTTTTGTGAAATCAGGTAAACTTTGCCGCTGTGGAGTTTTGGGCTGTTTTGAAAGGTGAAGTAAACCGGTTGTCCAATCTCTATTTTGCCGATGTCGCCAGGGAAAACTGCGAGTTCCAGGTGAAGATGCGACTTGTCGATAATCCGGTAAATGGGTTTGTTTGGATCGAGGTACATACCATTATTGGCAAGCGCTTCCGATATGGTTCCATCGCTTGGCGAGTAAACATTCACCACATCAGAAATACCCGACTCTTCGATCTTACCGGGCGATAAGCCCGCCAGCCGCAGCTTCGCCTTTAGTGAATTGTAGCGCGCATCGGCACCGCGAAATTGGCTCTTTGCTTCTTCGAGAATCTTTCGAGGCGTAGACTCCTGCTCATCGAGTGATTTTTGTCTGTTTAAATTTTTAAGCGCTTTTTCCCGAAGGGAGATACTCTCGATGTAGCGCTCCTGAAGGTCAACGTAATCGGGGTGCTTAATCACCGCAAGGAGTTCTCCTTTTTTTACTCTGGCGCCTTCGTAAAACCGCATGTCTTCGATAATTCCACCGTATGGCAGGCTGATGTCAATTTTGCTCATCGGCGGGGCGTGCATCATTCCCCTTACTTTCAGGGTGTCTGAAAATGCCTTCATTTCTGGTTTTGTGAATGTGAGTTGGAATTCGTCCAACTCGTCCATCGCTATCACCGTCGGCTCCTCGTGGTCGCGGTGCTCAGCTTCGTGGTTTTCTTCCGAAGAACTGCATGAAATTGCCAGCAGTATGGGGAAGACGAGAAGAAATTTAGTATTCATAATGCGGAATTATTATCGGGTTGAAAATCGTTTGAGTTCTATTTTGGCTGCGCCGTAGTCACGGAGTAAATCGATGTGAGAAATCCGTAAGTTTTTTGCAGCCGAAATGCTAATTATCAGTTTATTGACTGTAGTTTCGCCCTGCTCGTATCGGGTAAGGGCCTTCTCTTCCAGGGTTTCGGCGCCGGTTTTATACCCGTCGCCATCGCGGTTAAAGGCTTCCTGGCGCATCAAATATTCCTTTGTCGCATTCTTTAAAGCCGATTCGAAGTAAAAAGATTCACTTCTCAGCGCCGCTTCTTCGATATGGAGATTTATGGCAGCCGTCTTCAGTCGCGATTTATCGGGAGCATACCAAATAGGAAGCGCCATGCCAATAGAGAATGCGTCTGCTCCGCGAACACCTTCCACGCGGCCCACCTGGTAACCCAGTGATATTTCGGGAAAGAAACCCGCTCTAAGGGCGTTCAATTCTTCCTTCTGAGACTCTATTTGCAATTTCCTCGGCGCCGTGAGTAGTTCGGGAGAAAGATTTTCGGGGGTTTCCAGCCCTGTTACGTAAGATGCGTCTTCGGCCGGGGCAGTGTTTTCCAGGGCAAAGAGACAAAGCTCTTCCAGTTTTTGAAGAGATTTCACCAATTCACTTTTTGCAGTAAGCAGGTCTTTGCGGGCGCTTAAAACTTCGCTCTTGAAAAGCAGCCGCTCTTCTAAATCTATGCCTCCCGCGTCTAGCTGGTTCTCTACGCGGTTATCGAGTGAATCGAGTTTTGCTGCAAAACCGCGCAGGTATTTTACCTTGCCATTGGCGGCCACCCAATTTAGATATGCAATCTCCAAATCGGTTTCAAAATTCACTTTAAAAATTTCCAGATCAGCTTCCGACCTGGCTATTTCTGCCCTTCGAAGCTTTGCTTTGTAAATATGCTGTGGGATTGAGCCTAAATTTTGATTGAAGCTCCACAAAAAATCGTCGGTAATATCTGCGCGGTTAATTTGCCCATAGCCGTAAAATGCTTCGGTTTTGCCAATCTCCCAGGCATCGCTTTTGCGCGCCTTCGCCATATCTACTTTCCCGGTTTCTATTTTGTAATAGGCGTTTTCGGCCAGGGCTTTTTCCCGAAACGACTCCCAGGATATGGTGTCCTGACCTGTTCCCGGAATGGCGCATAAGAGCAAGATCGAAAGCGCTGCCAATCCTTTGCGGCCCTTTTTCGCCACCCGCGTTTCTATCCATTCGTAAAGCATGGGAAGCACAAACAGGGTGAGTAGGGTAGCGGTAATTAAGCCGCCAATTACCACGGTGGCCAGTGGCTTTTGCACTTCTGCTCCCGCGCTGGTAGAAAGCGCCATCGGAATAAATCCGAATGTGGCCACCATAGCGGTGAGTAAAACCGGTCTTATGCGGTCTGATGCTCCCTTTACCACAGCATCGCGCAGCGATAGTTCTTCTTCCATTCTCAATTCGTTGATGTGACTGATTAATACGATTCCATTTAGAACGGCTACTCCAAACAGCGCTATAAAGCCGATTCCCGCTGAAATGCTAAAGGGCATATCGCGGAATGACAGCAGCCAAATACCTCCGATTGCGGCAAGCGGAATAGAAGAGCACACTAAAAATACGTAACGCCACTTTCGGTAAGCCATAAAGAGCAGGAGAATGATGATCCCGATCGATATGGGAACGGCAATGGCCAGGCGTTTTCGTGCTTCTTCCAGGTTTTTAAATTCACCTTCGTAGCTAATGAAGTAGCCCGGGGGCAGTTGAAGTGATGAATCAAGGGTTTGTTGTATATCTGCAACCACTTCGCTAAGGCTGCGGTTTCGAACATTAACGCCTACCGTAATTCGTCGGCGGGTATTTTCGCGCGATATCATACTCGGACCTTCCGTTGCCCTTATTTTGGCTACTTCGCTGAGGGGGATGCGGCTGCCATTGTGTTGGTTTACAAAAATTCCAGTGAGATCTGGGTTCGTTCTAGACGCAGATTGCAATCGAACTACCAGGTCAAAACGCCGTTCTCCGTCTAAAACTACACCCGTTTTTGTTCCCGCATATGCTGTCTCGATGGCGCTGTTTACCGTCTCGGTAGAAACTCCGTACCACGCCATTTTCTCGCGATCCATGTCTATTACATACTGCTGAAGGCCTTCGGTGCGCTCTACTTTCACATCGGCGGCTCCGCTCACTTCAGATATCAGAGTTTCGGCTTCTCGCCCTAAATCACTTAGTGTTTCGTGGTCTTCGCCGAATATTTTAATGGCAATATCGCCCTTGCTTCCAGTTAATAATTCATTAAACCTTAGTTGTATAGGTTGTGTAAATTCAAATGAAGCTTCAGGTATGGGTGTGAGTGCAGATTTCATTTCATTTACCATCTCTTCACGGGTTTCTGCAGTCTCCCATTCACCTTTTGGCTTTAGCAGAATCATGATGTCGGCATCTTCGATTGCCATGGGGTCGGTGGGCACTTCGGCGGTTCCTATTTTCGATACCACCCCAGTAACTTCCGGGAAGTTATCCAATAGTATGGATTCCACTTCCGTGGAAGTTTTTATGGTTTCTTCGAGATTGCTTCCAGGCTCCACGGCCATTTGCATGGCGAGGTCGCCTTCTTCCAATTCCGGGATAAATACGGAACCCATGGATGAAATTCGCCAGATAGAAGCTGCCATAAGGATTAGCGCAATTCCCACAGCGATCTTCCGATGGTTGAGCAATATCCGCAATCTGCCAGCATAAGCCGACCTGATTTTTTCCATGATTCGCTCTCCGTGGGTCTTTTTTTCGGTGTGTTTTTTCTTCAAAAAAACCGAAGCGGCTGCGGGTATGTAGGTAAGCGATAAGATCATGGCACCGCCCAGCGCAAACATCAGCGTAAGCGCCATAGGTTTAAACATTTTTCCCTCCACACCTTCGAGTTGTAGCACGGGAATGAAAACTACGAGTATGATTAAAATTCCAAACGCCGCCGAACTGTATATTTTTGATGAAGCA
>JAIVHP010000012.1 GCA_020201045.1 Flavobacteriales bacterium | reverse complement strand
AGATGTGTGTAACCTGGCCGGCGGTGATTTAGATTGGGAAACAGACGGAACTGATGTTTGGACAGGACATGGGCAAGGAGGCTTCCCTGGCGATAACGTAGGCATAGGTCTCACTGGGCAAAACACCGAGGCTAAGTTGCATGTACAAACAACTGGTAGCACACAGTCAGTCCAAACAGTTGCAATCAAAGCTGAAACTTTCCCGAGTGATCCACCTACGACCATCAGCACAGGAATGGAAATAAGAGCAAATGGGGGTACCGGGGTCACCTATGGAAGTGTTACGTATATTACCAATAACAATGCAAATACGAATATCGGTGATGAATTGAAAATTTCCACATCTGCTAACTCAAACTTCGGTTTCCGCAGCGAAGTGGGCAATGCATCGAACCAAAATTATGGTGTATACAGCAGCACGATCAGTGGAGGTGCAAATTACAATTACGCCGTTTATGGTAATGCATGCAACGCAGATCGAAATTTCGGGATATACGGTAAAACCTGTGGCACAGATAATGGAAATTTAGCTGGTTTTTTTGAAGGAGATTTTTCGTTTACCGGCGCGTTTATCCCGCCTAGTGACCAAAACCTTAAAACAGATATTCAAACCATCCAAAGTCCTTCTGAAACCTTGAGCCAGTTAGCTCCAAAAATATATCATTTCAATCAAGACGTTGGCGATCTAAATTTACCTACAGGTCCGCAGATGGGACTGATAGCACAAGAAGTTGAAGATGTGCTTCCTTTCCTTGTTCAGTCGATTACAAAACCTGCAGTGATGGATTCTTCGGGGAATATTTTAACCGAAGCATACACATATAAGGGGCTAAAATACCTGGATTTTATCGCATTGCTAATTGCAGGGTTTAATGAACAGTCTGAACTTACGGAAACACAGGCTCAGATCGTAGAAGACCAGGAAGCCACTATCGAAGAACTTGAAGGGGAAGTGGCAGCCCTTACATCTTCGCTAAACGAGCTGCAAAACAGCGTCGCCCAATTGGAATCCATGGTACAGGAGAGCCTTCAAAAATCCGAAGATTGCTGCGCTAAAGTTTTAGGAGAGAAAGTCCCAGGGGTGATCAATGGCAAGCAAAACACCCTGGAACAAAATGTGCCAAACCCTTTCGAACAGGAAACCCGAATAGATTTTAACCTGGCAGCAAGCGGCAACGTGAAGTTGATGATAACCAATGCTACCGGTCAAACAATGGAGTTATTGGCAAACGGCGCATTTTCTTCCGGTAAGCACTCAGTTACCTGGAACGCATCGGGATATGCGCCAGGTGTTTATTACTACAGCCTTTATGTAGATGGCGAACTATTAACCAAAAGGATGATCAAACTGTAAAAGCAGTAGCCACACTTTAATTATTTGAAGGCGGCAAGTTTCACTTGCCGCCTTCTTGAGTTCGGTCTTAATCTCAAGCGTGCTTCTAAAAATTCTCACCGGCATCTTTTAATTTGAAGTTTTTAGTAGATTTCACATTAGTCTAATGTCAAATCCATTCAACGGTTGAAATCTCTAAAAGGACATAGCATGTTAGTCTCTAATATTTCTTAAATCGAACTGGTCTGAAGCCCGATAATGATGGGTACAACTTCCGAAGAATAAACGAATTCCGTTTATCAATGATGTGAAATCTTTTGGATGAGTGGGCTGTTTTGCTCAACCACAATTATCCGATGCAAAAATGAAAATATTCGGCGGTGGGTTTGTATTAAAGCGAAGTTATTTCCACTTCTACCCGCCTGTTGGCTTCGGCCTGCCTGTTATTTACCGGGGTTGGAAAGATCATTTTGGCGTTTCCAAAACCCTTTACGTCGAGTCGCGATTTTGATATCCCGGCTTCTACCAGTTTCTCGTAAATAGCTTCTGCCCTGGCCTCGCTCAGTTTCCTATACCTTCGTTTATTCCGCTTGCTCTCCCCGTTTACATGGCCCTGTATCTGAACAGAAATAGCGGGGTTTATTTCCAAAAAGTCTTTGAGTTGCTCCAACGCCGGCAAGCTCTTCTCGAGTATTTCGGTCTTATCGGTCTCGAATTTAATGTTTTCGAGGTTAATCCGATCTCCCAGCTTCATGGGCTTTAAATTGAAGTCGATGGTGTAGAGCGAGTCATTTTTGGGGATAAAAGATTTGGAGGCCAATAAATACCCCTGTTTAACCACACTGATATCGTAGGTTCGGTAACTCACCACGCTCAGGTTTAACGCCGAAATAACCGGGTATCGGGAAGGAAGCGAATCGGGCAAGCCTTCTACCTTGATATTCGCGGCAATTCTATTGTCTGTTTCAGCGTCGAAGACATTAATTTTAAGATCCCTGTAAGGAATGCTGTAGGTATCTTCTTCCAGTTCTACTTCCTCCTGTGCGGTAGAATCTCGTTCCAGCCGATTGTAATGCAGGTAAATGGTGTGCCCTTCGTTTTCCTTAAATGGATTGTCGACAAGAAGGTAATACATTTCACCCTTTTTTACTTTCAGTGGCCTGCTAAAGGGGCTTCCGGGGCCCGAAGGCACGTAATCGTCAACGGCACCTACTTCCAGTCCGGTACGGCCTTCTGTCTTCACATTTTTTCGAGAAATATTGGTTCTTACGGGTATTTTAGTCCCCGCGGCTATGTCGCGGCAAAAATTTGGACCGTCGTACTGAAAGAGCAAAAAATCGAAATCGTCTTCTTTAATTTTGGGGATGAGATCGAATGAAAAAATAGCATCGTAGGGAACAATAAACCGATACCAAACCGTATTGTGTTCGCGCTCAATAAAATATGGATCTCCGAGCTCGTAACCGGCAATCTCGAGTTTATTTCCAAACCCTTCGGGCGAGTAAACCGGCCCTACCACTGTATCGTTTAGCATCAGCGCTCCGAGGCAGTCAGATGCGGTTTTACCGAGCTGAACGGGCTTTGTTTCCGGCTGTGCAAAAGCCTGAACCGACAAAAGGAGTCCACAAAAAAATAGCGTTATTCTACTCATAAAATGGTTGCAGTCTCAAAGGGCGCTAAAATATACAAACCATTAGTAATTCAGGTTTGCTCCGAGCCATCTTTCCATATCTTTTTTCGACAATCCTTTGCGTTCGGCCAAATCTTCTACCTGGTCTGCCGCAATTCGGCCTACTCCAAAATACTTTGACTGCGGATGTGCAAAATACAGGCCAGAAACAGATGATGCCGGGTACATGGCAAAGTTTTCCGTAAGTGAAATCCCTGTAGTTTGGGTTACATCCATAAGCTCGAAAAGGCCGGGCTTTTCGGTGTGATCGGGACATGCGGGATAGCCGGCGGCCGGCCGTATTCCGCGGTATTTTTCCTTGATCAGCTCGGCGTTTGAAAGGTTTTCGCGGGAAGCGTATCCCCAAAAATCCTTTCTCACTTTCTCGTGCATTAATTCGGCAAAAGCTTCTGCCAGTCTGTCGGCGAGCGCTTTGAGCATAATAACCGAATAATCGTCGTGTGCCTTTTTAAACCGGTCGAGGTGTTTTTCGATTCCGTCGCCCGCCGTAACGGCAAACCCGCCAATATAATCGCGCGTGCCGCATTCTTTGGGGGCAATAAAATCGGCCAGGCTCAAATTGGGCTGGCCCGATGCTTTTTTCACCTGCTGGCGCATAAACTCAAAGGTGTGAATAACCTCACCATTTTCAGCAAACACATCCACAGAATCATTTCCATTGGAGTTTGCCGGCCAGACCCCAATTACTGCCCGCGCCGTAAGCCACTTGTTGGTAATAATCTCTTTGAGCATTTCAGTGGCGTCCTTGTAAACTTTATTGGCTTCAACGCCAACCACCTTATCGGTAAGGATAGCGGGAAATTTCCCGTGTAAATCCCAGGTTTGAAAGAAGGGAGTCCAATCGATGTAGCCGGCAATTTCGCGAAGCGAATACTCTTCGAAAACCTTTGTTCCAAGCATTTTTGGAATATCGGGAGTGTAATTGCTCCAATCGATCTCCGCCTTATTTTTTCGCGCATCTTCGATAGAAAGGTATTGCTTACGCGTTTCTTTGCTGGCGTGGTTTATTCTAATCTTATCGTATTCCTTTCGGAGTTCGCCAATAAACGCATCTTTACCACTGCTGAGTAAACGCTCTACAACCGTTACCGATCTGGATGCATCGTTTACGTGTACGGTTTGACTTTTCGTGTAGTTCTTTTCGATCTTTACCGCAGTATGCACGCGAGATGTAGTTGCACCACCGATGAGTAGCGGAATATCGAGGCCGTTTCGCTCCATTTCAGAAGCCACGTTTACCATCTCTTCCAGGCTTGGGGTAATCAATCCGCTCAGGCCAATCACATCCACCTTTTCTTCTATCGCGCGGGCGATGATCTTATCGGCGGGTACCATCACCCCCATATCGATTACTTCGTAATTATTGCATGCCAGCACTACACCCACGATGTTCTTTCCAATGTCGTGAACATCGCCTTTTACTGTAGCGAGAAGAATCTTTCCCGCAGCAGATTTATCCTGATATTTCTTCTTGTCTTCTTCGATGTAAGGAAACAGATACGCCACAGCCTTCTTCATCACCCGGGCGCTTTTTACCACTTGCGGCAAAAACATTTTTCCCGAGCCAAATAAGTCTCCCACCACATTCATCCCGTCCATCAGCGGACCTTCAATCACCTCGAGTGGGCGATCGAATGCCTGCCGGCACGCTTCGGTATCTTCAATGATATAATTATCAATTCCCTTCACCAGAGCATGAGCCAACCTTTCTTTGATGGGGAGTTCGCGCCACTCTTCCGATTTTTTTTCCTGGGCTTTGTAATCGCCCTTTACCTGTTCGGCGTAATCGAGCAATCGCTCGGTGGCATCTTCTCGACGGTTGAGAATAACGTCTTCTACCCTTTCCAGCAATTCCGCATCAATGTCGTCGTAAACCGTTAGCATGGTGGGGTTCACAATCCCCATATCCATTCCGGCCTTGATGGCGTGGTAGAGAAAGGAGCTGTGCATGGCTTCGCGCACCAACTGGTTTCCCCGAAAGGAAAAAGAAACATTGCTCACCCCGCCGCTAACTTTTGCGCCTTTGAGGTTTGCCTTAATCCACTTTGTCGCTTCAAAAAAATCGAGTGCATTGTTTTGATGCTCGTCCATTCCGGTGGCAACCGGAAATATATTGGGATCAAAAATGATATCGTTCGGGTTAAAACCCACTACTTCGGTGAGTATTCGGTAAGAACGGCGGCAAATTTCAATTCTCCGATCCAGCGAATCGGCCTGCCCCATCTCGTCAAAAGCCATCACCACTACCGCGGCTCCGTACTTTTTAATCCGTGATGCTTGCCAGATAAATTCTTCTTCGCCGCCCTTTAAACTAATGCTATTTACAACAGCCTTGCCCTGAATGCATCGCAAACCGGCTTCTATGATGATCCACTTCGAGGAGTCTACCATAAATGGCACTCGCGCAATCTCGGGTTCTGCGGCAATTAGGTTTAGGAATCGGGTCATGGCTTTCTCGCCGTCGAGCATGCCTTCGTCCATATTGACGTCGAGAATTTGCGCTCCACCCCTCACCTGCTCCAGGGCAATATCAACGGCTTCGTCGTACTTATCTTCCTGAATCAATCGCAAAAACTTCCGGCTGCCGGTAACATTTGTGCGCTCACCGATATTCACAAAATTCGCGTCGGGAATAATATTCAGGCTTTCCAGGCCGCTCAATTTCATCATGGCTTAGTCGGCTTGTAAATTGCGTACTTCGGTTAATTGTGATTCAAAGCGCTGCCTGGGTTTATATTTGGCCGCAAGCGTTGCAATTGCGCTGATATGCTCGGGTGTAGTTCCGCAACAACCGCCCACAATGTTCAGAAACTGGTCTTCTAAAAACGCTTTAATTTGCCCGGCCATTTCTTCGGGACTTTGGTCGTATTCGCCAAATTCATTTGGCAATCCGGCATTGGGGTGGGCACTCACACCAAAGGGAGCTTTTTCGGCGAGTACTTTTAAATAAGGGCGGAGCTGTGCGGCGCCTAGCGCGCAATTCAATCCAATGGAAAGAAGCGGGAAATGCTCCAGCGATATCAGAAAAGCTTCGGTGGTTTGTCCCGAAAGGGTTCTGCCCGATGCATCGGTGATGGTTCCCGAAACCATAACCGGAACGCTGTGCTCCAGGGCTTCAAAAACTTCGTCAATCGCAAAAAGAGCCGCCTTGGCATTCAGGGTATCAAACACCGTTTCGACCAATAGGGCATCTACCCCGCCCTTGATCAGTGCCGTTGCCTGTTCGAAATAGGTTTTTCGCAAATCTTCGAAACTCACAGCGCGGTAACCTGGGTCGTTTACATCTGGCGAGAGACTGGCGGTTCTGTTTGTGGGGCCCATGCTTCCCAATACAAAGCGCGGCTTCTCGGGGTGCCTTTCGGTAAATACATCGGCCACTTTACGAGCCAGCCGGGCACTCTCAAAATTGAGGTCGTAAACGGCGTCTTCCAGGTGGTAATCGGCTTGTGCAATGCGGGTAGAGCTAAAGGTGTTCGTCTCGGCAATATCGGCGCCGGCTTCGAAGTATTTCCGGTGAATTTCTTCGATGATGTCGGGACGGGTGAGGC
Organism: Flavobacteriales bacterium; assembly: GCA_020201045.1. Classification (GTDB taxonomy): domain Bacteria; phylum Bacteroidota; class Bacteroidia; order Flavobacteriales_D; family Cryomorphaceae; genus JAIVHP01. The sequence continues at coordinate 6,655 of JAIVHP010000012.1, read as the reverse complement.
TAAGTAGGTCGTTGTTTCCTTTGAGCGAAGCGTGATGATCTTTAAACCGATCGCCGCGAAAGTCTTCTTCCGTAAGTGTATGGCGCTGAATCATTGTACCCATCGCTCCATCCAAAACGAGTATGCGCTGCTTCAACGCTTCTTTTAACAATTCTCCCCGGCCTTTCTCGAATTCCATAACGATTGGCTTTGAATGCGTGTCGCCCTTAAGCGTATTAATGAATATCGTTGAAGGACTTTAAAAATCCCCCGATTTGTTTGTGGTAGAAAACGGCAAATAAGATGGCGAGAAGCACGTAGGGAATCCCCATCAAAAAGATGATGCCGCTGTTTAATCCCGTAGCGATGCCGTATCCATCTCCTTCTATGGAACTTTCGGCTGTGGCTCTACACATCGCGCATTGCGCAATGCCCTGAACCGAAAAAGCGAGCATAACCACGAGGAGAGCAATTGCCCGCTTTAGTGATTTGTATGTGCTGTTGTTTTTCATAAGCCGTTATTAAGCGTAATACGGTGAAATCATCAGATAAACCACAACTCCCGAAACGGCAACATACAGCCATATGGGAAAGGTGATTTTCGCAATTTTTTTATGTCGGTCAAAGCGCTCAGCGAGCGCTTTCACATATGTAACAAGTACGAGGGGAATTATCCCTACAGAAAGTGCAATATGCGAAATGAGCAAAACGAAGTAAACTGTTTTAACCCATCCGGTACCACCGAAAGAAGTGTGATCGCTGGTGATGTGATAGGCTACATACAGCAAGAGAAAAAGTGCGGAAAATGCAATGGCCGCGGTCATAAATTTTTGATGGATTCGCCTTTTTCCATTTTTGATGGCAATTACTCCTAAGACGAGTAAAATCGCCGTTATTGCATTGGTGGTTGCGTAAATCGGTGGAAGGAAACTCGTGTCGTAACCATCTATTTTAAACGTGAAAAGAAAGGCAACCGCAACGGGAATCACGATGGATAGTATAACGATCCACGGTTTGTACTTTTTCTCTATTTCCGTTTTGGCAGTCATGATTGTACCTTTTCGGAATCGCGCATATTCTCTTCCTTCATCAGCATTTTAATATCCACTACCAAGTCGTCTACTTCATTGGTACTCGTGCCGTCGTAAAATCCGCGTATATGGCGATTCCGGTCTACCAGTACAAAATAGCTGGAGTGCAAAAAGCCCCCTGGTGCCGCTTCGTCTTCCTGTGTGCTCAGCAGATATCCTTCAAAACCCTGCTCATAGATTTCTTCCTTCTCACCCGTTACAAACGTCCAGGTAGCGAAATCGGCTCCCTGTTCTTCGCCGTATTCCTTCAAAACTTCAGGAGTATCGTGCGAAGGGTTGACCGTGTGAGATAAAAATTTCACGTCTTTGTAAGCGGCATCATCGAGCATCCATTGCAGACGGGTCATCTGTTTTGTCATAATCGGACAGATGGTAGGACAGGTGGTAAAGAAGAAGTCGACAACCAAAATATCGTTGTCGAAATCGTTGAACGTAACCGTCTCGCCATTCTGGTTTACGAAAGAAAAATCGGGAACCGTGTGATACACGGTATCGGCAACATCTGAGCCCGCTGTGTAAACCACTTCTTTCTCTCCGTAATACGGAAGTACTTGAAATTTATGGTCGGCCTTCGAGAGATAAATTAGAATGACCCCCGGAAGGATGAGAAGTGAAAGGAGAATAAAAAATTTGCGTCGTTCGGAGACTGGATTCATTGATTAAGGCTTAAACTGAAGCCATAGGTCATTTAAGTGATTCGACTCAGTGATACCGATAAAAATCAAATACGCTATAAAAATGGCATATGGCAAAAGTATAACGTTTCTAAGAGACTTTCGTTCATCGCCAAGGTGCATAAAAACGGCAACAATGTAAGCTGCTTTAACCAGGGTCATTACAATAAAGGACCACTTTACCAGAGGCCACCAATCCGTACCCTGTTTGATAAGGATTCCCAGCGCAACCTCAACGGTAGTGATGAGCGATAGGATGATCGTAACTTTATAAATTGTTTTGCGAATGGCTTTCCCGTGCTCTTCGTCGTGATTGGCATCGACAGAGTAGGAGTCATTTACAATTAGGTCGTCGCGTTCCATAATGATTCAGTAATTAAATAAGGTAGAAAAAGGTAAATACAAAAACCCAAACCAGGTCTACAAAGTGCCAGTAGAGTCCGGTTTTTTCTACCATTTCGTAATGTCCACGTTTGTGATAAATGCCTTTTATAACACCGAAAAAGACGATGATATTGATAAGTACACCAGAGAATACGTGAAAGCCGTGGAACCCCGTAATAAAGAAAAAGAAGTTACCGTACTGCGGGGGGCCGTACTCATTTATGGTCATGTTTGCACCTTGCACATGTATGGCCTTTGCGTTGTAGATATCTACCGCTTTCTGACCCGTAATGGTTGTCTCGTTTTCTTCGCCCTTATTGGCAATCAAGCCAAAGTCGGCTGTTGTTGCTGCGGTTTCTCCATGTTTAATCTCATTGGTGAGGTAGTACTTCGAGTTATCTGTTGTTTCGATGTATCCGGCAGAACCGTGAATAAAGTGACTCCACTCCCAGGCTTGTGAACCGAGAAAAATAAACCCACCGATAATGGTAAGTCCGAGCCATTTGATTACGCCCTTTTTATCCATTCGGTGACCCGCTTCTACCGCCAGAACCATCGTAACCGAGCTGATGATCAGGATAAAGGTCATCAGCGCCACGTAAATAAGTGGGTAACTTCCAGACAGGCCCGGCAGCGCGTAAAACACTTCCTCGCCTATTGGCCATGCACCGGTATATGCATGGCGTGCAAAACCGTACGCAACGAGTAAACCCGAGAATGTGAGGGCATCTGATACCAGAAAGAACCACATCATCATTTTGCCGTAGCTCACGCTGAATGGTGACCTTCCACCACTCCACAATTCTGATTTGTCGATTGCCTTAGAAGCTTCTCCTGCCATTTTTTGAGATTTTGTGCAAGTTTAGTGAATTAATAGTAAAAATAGGAATAGATATATCCAAAGTCCGTCTACAAAATGCCAATAGGTACTACCCAACTTTAGACGCAGGTTATTTATTCTTCCCTTTTTAGAAAATTTGCCCACGGCGTAAATAATGATCAAAAAGAGAAATCCGCCTAAAACGTGGAGCAGGTGAACGAAGCTCAACACGTAAATATAACTACTGGCAGAGTTAGAATAAATGGCTATTTCATCGAGAAGTGGCTTCTCGTAGAGTTCGTCGTTGGGATAGTAATAATCGCCTTCGTGTTTTACCAATTCCTGCCCCTTGTAGGTAATAGAGTAATCGGTTCCGTACTCACCTGCGAGGTTGTCTACATGGCCCGAAAAGTAACTTCCCTTTCCGGTTAATTCGGCCCAGCCCTGAAACTGCGATACTCCGAAACCAAGGCCCAGACCGAGTGTAAGGAGTAAAAACAGCGATGCTGATTTTTCGTTGCCGCTATTTGATGCATTAACCGCCAATTTTATGGTCAGGCTGCTGAGCAAAATCAGCGCCGTGGAAATATAAAATGCGTTGGGCATTGAAATATTCACCCATAACTCGCCGTACGAGCTAATTACATAAGCACTGGATAAACCGGCAAAAAGCATTACTATGCTGAATATTCCAATGTATAGAACCATTTTACCGGTTCGCTCATTTGTGGAGCGATTATTCTTCATCTCCAAACTCATCGCTTCTGTCATAATCTAAATTTTATCTAGTAAATAAACGAGCTGGATAATAGGTAGGTAGAAGAAGGAAGCAAACATTACAATTTTTGCCGCCTTATCGGTTCTTTTGAGGTAGAGTGAAATAGCAGGTATGGCAAATAGCACAGCGGCAATTGCCGCCCAGGCTGCGGCCGCCCCCCCGATTAGGTCGAAGGCCCATGGTAGAATTCCAACGGGGATTAAAAAAAGACTGTAGGTAAGGGTTAGAAAAGCACTTCTCCCATCTTTACCTCCGGCTGAAGGCAACAGTCGATAACCGGCTTTTTTATAGTCTTCATCGGCTACCCAGGCTATAGCCCAAAAGTGAGGGAATTGCCAAACAAATTGAACTGCAAAGAGCAGTCCGGCGTATAAATCAAAGGCTCCGGTGGCGGCCACATAGCCGAGCATTGGGGGAATGGCTCCGGGAAATGCTCCGGCAAATACCGCCCAAGGGGTGTGCTTTTTTAGCGGTGTGTAAATAAAAACATAGCTAAAAAGAGCCAGCGCACCGAGAATGGCCGCGAGTGAGTTAAAAGCAAAATAGAGAAGAAGCAAGCCGACAACGCCCAGAGCGGTGGCCAAAATCAACCCTTCCAGAACCGACATTTTACCGGTGGGCAGCGGCCGCGAAGCCGTGCGTTTCATCAGCACATCGATATCGCGCTCTATAATTTGGTTAAAGCCATTTGAAGCGCCTGTAACCAGAAAACCGCTAATCGATAAAAATAAAACATCGACCCATGAGAAGGCCGCGACGCCAATTGCGTAGCCAATAACCGATGATACAACCACCAGAAAAGACAGACGCAACTTCACAAAAGCCGCGTAGGCGCTCAATTTCGTGATTGCGATTTCTTTAAGTGATGTCTCTGCCGTTTTAACGTACATTCTCCGATGGGAAATTTGCCACAAAGGTAGTGAATCGGTGGGGATATTAACCAATGAAAAGTTCAATTTGCGCTAGAAAACCCGGTTGGAATTAAAAATTCTGGTAGCGACTGAAAGTCCAATAATGTGTTCTGTATTCACACCAAACACCTCGTTTTCTTCCCGTCTTAGGGTATAGGTTAGTCCGGCACGTAAATTCAAATCGCGATTGAGAATAATCCCCGCGGTAAGACTTTGAAAGTAAACCTGTGTTTGCAATCCCTGAGCAATCGAATTTCCGTAAATTTCTGCGGGATTCACGTAACTTCTGTAGATATCTCCACCGAGATTTAAGGAATCGGTATCACGGCCGTAAACCGCATATACAAATTGAGCTTCACCGTAAAAATCGCCCTTTTCGTAATAGCCTCTCAAAAGGCCTTCGTAAAAATTGTTTCCAAGTTGGTGTGCCTGGGGCTGGTTGTAGTGTCCGAAATTTTGTAGAACGCTTCCATGGGTGTAAGTGAACGGGCGAGAAAGGTTAATTTCTCCCTGAAGATAGAATCCTTCGAAGCTGAGCGGCTCGTGCCACTTCACGCCAAGCTGAGCGCCCCATTTATTTCCCCACCAACCGTCGCGTGCTGTAAACTCGCTGAGCAGAAACTCGTCGAAAACAATCTGGCCGTAAACCATCATTTTACGCGAAGTTTTCAGCGAAAGATCCAGCCCGATAAGCGCATTATCGGCCGAACCCGTAGAATACTCCACCGGTCTAAAGAAGATAATGGGGTTTAGGTAATTGGGATCAAAACCCCGGTTGCTCAGCGAATCCGATCCCTGCCACACAATGGTTTCGAATAAGCCTATATTAAAAGCCGGGGTAACCGCCCAACTCAGGTAATGACTCGTGGTATACTTTGGGCTAAAATTCGTCGGATTTCCCGTAAACGGTTCACTTCCGCTGAGCATGGAATACAAGTTGACGTATTTAATATTCCACACTTCAGTTTCAATTTTCAAGTAGGGATTGTTGTAGGGAACATCGCTCAAAAAATGAGATCGGTATCCGTTTCCGAAAAAATTCTTTCCATACCCCAATTCAAATTGAAAATATTCCGACGGTCGATATGCGAGTCTCGCGGTGGGGAGAACAAAAGCCGGGTTAGCCTGGTCTGCCCTGTTTTCTCCGAGCGATGGAATAACCTGTGTGCTGTCTAAGAAAGTATCGACATATCCCGGCAATTTTTCTTCGCCTCCAATAAAATCGGCGTAGAGGCTCCATTTCTTTCCCCACTTAAAATTCAACGCCAGGCCGGGAGCCGTTTGGTAAATGGTTTCTCTACTCGAGCTGTACCCTACACCGCCAATGAATAAGGGAGCAACGCCTACGCTAAACTCCTTATCTGCCGGTGTTTTCCAAAATTCGCTAAACATCCCATTCAGCACAAGGCTGGTATCGGTTGAAAATGCATCGAGCGAATCAATGTCGGAAACCGAAAAAGGCATCAGCGATAAATGCGAACGCTCACCTGATTCTAAAATCCTTTTTTCAAAATTCTCCCGAAGCGAAATCTCCTGCCAATAATGGCCCGTTTGAGCAGAAATAGCAGACGCCGAAACGCAAAATAATATTGTGGCGAGAATTCTATTTTGCACCGGAAAATATTTTTTTTGGCTTCTTCCTGGGCAGCAGAAAGACGGCATTCACAACCAGAAAGCTAATGGCAAACATCCCAAAAAAGGTGATGGTTGGATTTACGCCTCCAAAGAACATAGAGATAATGGGAACGACAACACAAACAACATATAAAATAATGGCCGTTTGGGCATGCGAAAAACCCCGGTCTATTAATTTGTGGTGTATGTGCTTTCGGTCTGCCACAAAGGGCGAAAGCCCTTTTGAGATTCGCAGGGTAAAAACCCGGAGGGTATCGATGAGGGGATAGGCCAGAACTGCCATTGCATAAACGGGTGCAGACAAGCCATCGACCATTTGGGGTACAATTGCGGTATCGGTTTGGATGCACTTTACGGCGAGTACGAATGTAAGCGCTCCAATA
>JAIVHP010000122.1 GCA_020201045.1 Flavobacteriales bacterium | reverse complement strand
CTTCACGGGCAATAATACCGTTGAAATGGCCGATTTTTCATTCTTCTCCTGTAAATACGGATTGCATTTCACCGACGAAGAATACGACCCAATTGCAGATATCAACTGCAACGGCGTAATCGATATTGCGGATTTCTCAATTTTTAGTGTGGTTTATGGATTGACGGGTGATGGGCCTGATGCGGCGCAATAATCAGATCGAAAAAATTTAAGAACTTTTTAAAGAACTATAGAAATGCAATTTTTTAAGTACAAATTTCACATCGCAATTATCCTTTTCGCGCTTCATAGTCCCAATGCATTCGCGCAGGGAATTCCAAATGACGACTGTGCCGACGCCATTGAACTTCCAATGAATGAATCTTGCGTATACAGCTCTTACACTTCTATTGGAGCCGGCTCTGAACCCGAATCGGTCGCCCCGGACCCCTGGTGTGGCGTTTATATTGGCGGAGATGTGTGGTTCACTTTTACCGCTCCGGAATCCGGAATGTTTGCGATGAAACGAACCAATACTTCAGCTCCTACATTCTTTGCCTTTTACACGGGTACCTGCGGTAACTTCGAGCTTATTCAATGCTCGCAACAGTCAAATATTATGTTCAACGATCCCGAGCTCGGCGGAGAGACAATTTACATAAGGTCCTACGCCTTTTTCAGCAACCTTGGTTCCGATTTTGATATCTGCGTTGTCGATGAAAGTCCGCCGGCCAACGAGAGCTGTTCGGAAGCTGTTCCACTCACCGTTGGGCAAACCTGCGATTACTCCGAGATATTCAACAACCAGGCGGCTAGCGAAGAGCCGGGCATCGCACCGACCCCTTCTTGTGGGCAGTATCAAGGTGCAGACGTTTGGTTTACATTCGTCCTTCCCGAAAATGGACAGGTAGAAATAAATAGGATGAATCAAATAGCTGGTAATTTCTACTTTTCTGTTTACCAGGGTTCCTGCGGAGACTTTACCGAATTGGGGTGCTCCCCTTTTCCCGGGCAGCAGCTCGTAATCAGCGACCTGAGCCTGGCTGGCGAAACGCTTTATATCAGGGTTTTTCAAAGAAACAGTACCCATACCGGAAACTTCCAACTTTGTTTGGTAAACGGCGATTGCAATGGAGTTGCCGGGGGCGGCGCGTTTATTGACGATTGCGGAGAATGCGTAGGGGGCACAACGGGCATTACGCCATGTGATAATATTGTACAATGCGTCGTAAACTGGAACGCATCGTGCGGAGATGAAACCGCCTTGCTCGAATGGGAAGGTACAGGTAGCGAGACGGGAAGCGCAGATGTTAATATAAACCAGGATGGTCTATTCTCAGTTGAAGGAATCGAGCCTGGCATCTACCACTTCTACCTAAAGAGAGATGGTTTTCTACGCAAACTCGTTCCGAATTTCCCTATTGTTGCCGCTGGAAACGAAATTAATTTTGGAACGCTCACTCCGGGCGATCTCACCGGAAACAACGCCGTTGGTATTTCTGATTACTCCCAGTTCTCTACTGCCTACGGATTGACAATCACCGACGACAACTACAATCATTTGTCGGATTTTAACTGCGATGGCATCACAAATATTCAGGATTTCTCTGTTTTTGGTATTGCTTATGGAACAAGTGGGGATTGACACTCCAAAAAAGCAAAAACAAAGATCCTGATTCATAGAGAGAAACCGTCCTGAAATAATCTTCGGGACGGTTTTTTTGCTTTGTTGGATAAGTGCTGATCGCTTTGAAATTTTAAAGGTATAGAGAGCGCCTAGTGTTTGGGTGAGAATGAATCTTGCTTTGCCATATTCCACTGCGCCTTGCAAACCCCACCAGTTGCTGCTGCAGATTAACCTGACAGGTTTTTTTAACCTGTAAGGTTTTAGCCTAAAGAACAACCGGCGGTTCACACTCTGTCTGAAAAGCTTTGAATTTTCCAGATTCTTTAAAAGCCTGTTAAAAAGAGCCAATCGCTTTGAATCGCTGAGACCTTACAGGTGTTCGAAAACCTGTCAGGTCAGGGTACGCGAGCTGTTGGCGTATGAATAAAGCGTGTTTCAGCGTATTAAAGTTTAAGTTTTGACATTTATCAGAAAGAAAAAGTGAGAAATTTGGAACTTTGCGCGCTCTGCGCTATACTCTGCGCGCCTCCGAAATTCTTCGGAGTCCAAGTATCTGCGTGAAATACGCCGTCGGTATTAGATTCACGCAAAGCGCGTGGTGCTTTTGCTCCGCCATGCGGTGGAGTCCAAATGTTTAAGTGAAATACGCTTTTGGGTTAAAAGTTCACGCGAAGGTCTGAGCCAGACTTTAAAACCAAACACGCTACGAAAAGAAAAAACAACCGGACAAATTGCTCCTTCGAGCCAATAAAGACCTGCTTTTTAGAAGCGTTAGCAAACAAATAATTGGCTTCATTTATCTCAACACCAGTTTCATCTCACTTCTTTATTCCCTACCTTAGCATAATACCAGAGTTTTAACCAACTTTTTTTAACATGATAAGAAGCTTACTCACCGCCGTGTGCGCGCTGACTTGTAGTGGATTGACTTTTGGACAGGGAGTGAATTTCACCAATTCACCCGAGCCCAGAAGCGAGAATAGACGAATCGTACCGGCCGAATATCGAACCGTATCTACCGATTTTGAAAGCCTGAAAGCCTACCTTTCACAGGCGCCAAATGCCAACAACACTTCGGTTCGAAACTCAAACTTCACCATCGAAATTCCAACTCCCGGTGGAGCGTCTGCACTTTTTAAAATTGTAGCGTCGTCGGTAATGTCACCAGCACTCCAGGAAAAATTTCCCAATATCAAAACTTTTAAAGGTCAGGGAACAGGCGAATTCAGAGCGGCTACCATCAGGCTCGACTTCACCGAAAAAGGCTTTCACGCCCAGGTGCTGCAAGCCGGAAACTCTTTTTACATCGACCCCTATGCGGAAGGCGATCTCAACACGTATATCGTTTACACCCGTGAAGCATTCTACGCCCAAACCGATAAGGTAATGCCCGAATGCGAACCACGCGAAAACAGTGCGACGGGTCCTCCGCAGCCCGAAGACAGAAGAATTACCGACCCCGATAACCGCGGTCAGCGACCCATGCGCGAGACTCCTTTCCTTCAGTCTGCTTCGCGAACCAGCAACGGCACCCAACTCAGAACCTACGACCTCGCCCTTGCCTGTACCGGCGAGTACGCTTCATACCACGGCGGAACCACTTCGGGTGCAATGAGCGCAATGACTACCACCATGAACCGCGTAAACGGAGTTTTTGAACGCGACCTTAGCCTCGAGATGATCATGGTTGACGACAATGACGACTTGATTTTTCTGAATTCAAGTACCGACCCTTACAGCAATGGAAATGGCGGAGCAATGCTTTCGCAAAACCAGGAAGCTTGCGACGATGAAATTGGCTCTTCAAACTACGACATTGGCCACGTATTTAGCACCGGCGGTGGCGGAGTAGCTTACCTGGCTTCCGTTTGCAATTCCAGCATAAAGGCCGGTGGAGTGAGCGGACAATTCAACCCCGTTGGCGATCCTTTCGATATCGACTACGTTTCTCATGAAATGGGTCATCAATGGGGCGCCAGACATACCCAAAATAACAGTTGTAACCGAACGGCAAGCGCGGCTTACGAGCCCGGTTCGGCTTCTACGATTATGGGGTACGCAGGTATTTGCCCACCCAATATTCAATCGAATAGCGACGACCACTTTCACAACCACAGCTTTAACGAGATGTACTCCTTTTCGGTAAATGGCTCGGGAAATACCTGTGCAACCACATCATCAACTGGAAATACACCGCCCGATGTCACCCTGATTTCAGGTGGGTTTTACATACCCGTTGAAACACCTTTTGAGCTTACCGCTGATGCGACGGACTCCGATGGGGACGAGCTGACCTACTGCTGGGAGCAGTACGACCTGGGCCCGGCAACGGCCGCGTCGGACAATAACCTGACCGACCCCAGCGGGAACGCCCCGATTTTCAGGTCCTTCAGTCCTGAAAGTAGCCCCACCAGAGTATTTCCCCGAATTACAGACCTGGTAAACAATACCACAATAATTGGAGAACACCTGCCAACCTATTCAAGAGATCTAACGTTTAGGTGTACCG
>JAIVHP010000367.1 GCA_020201045.1 Flavobacteriales bacterium | reverse complement strand
GTTTAGGAATTGCCGACAACTTATTAATTGGAATTGTCGCAGGAATTCACGTAAGCAGAGAAAATGAAAGATTTAGCTCTTTCTTAAGATTGATATGGGAACCGAAACACAAGCATTAATAGAAAATACGGCTACCAACAACTAAGGTTTCGTTCGGCCCGCAGGGCCCAGAATGAAACCGCGGTTGCACTGAACCGGCATTCTTAAGGGCGAATTGAGCTATGGGGAAAGCGTTTCAGCGATGGTTGCAAGGCGGAGACACCTGTGGAGTGGAGAAGGTGGAAAAGTGATATGTGGTGCAGCTTGTCTGCATTTTTTTGTGCCTAGATGTGCGTGCTTAGAGATTCATTTGATGCTTGAACTCTTTTTTGTTGGTGTCCGGGCGTAGCTCCGCCCGGCCGCTTTCGCAGCTATTTATTGATTCGTTCGTTTTCAAAGTGTTCAGTGCTTGAAGCGAGCTGCGGAGGCCCCCGTTTGGGAAGTGTTTCCAGCGTGACCATGGTGGCCGTTTTGCAATGCGGGCACACGCCTTGGGTGATGGGTTCGAGCTTTCGCGGTTCGGGTGTCGGTGGCTCCCACTGCTGTGGCACCTGCGCCCTGATGGCGGGCAGGCTTTTGATCTTCGACGAGCTGCTCAGGATGCCGTAGTGGCGTATGCGCACAAAGCCGCGTGGCAGGATGTGCATGGCAAAACGGCGGATAAACTCGCCGTGACTGAGTTGGAGTTGTTGCTGCTTGCCTGCGTGGCGGTAGTCTTTGTAGTTGAAGGCCACGCTGTCGGCATCGATTTCTGCGATGCGGTGGTTGGATATGGCCACCTTGTGGGTGTAGCGCCCGAGGTATTCCACCACGTGCATGGGATGGGCAAACGGCCTTTTGGCATAAACCACCCACGCCTTCTTGTAGAGCGCGTTGAGCAATGGCTGCCCGGGCTTGCAGAGCCGGCGGAGTTGCTCGAGATAGCGCGCCCTGAACACTTGGCTCATGGCTTTGACCGGGAACAGGAACTTGCCCTTGCTTCGGGCCTGCTTCCAGTGGCCCTTCTTGCTCAGTCCGCCGCCCGGCACTATGCAGTGCAGGTGCGGGTGCAGGGTGAGTTGCTGTCCCCACGTGTGGAGAATGCTGATCATACCCGTCTGCGCACCGAGGTGCTTCGGGTCGTGGCCAAACGTATTGAGTGTGCTCCACGCCGCCGCAAAAAGGCTGTCGTAAACGGCCTTTGGCTCATGCATCGCAAGCCGGTTGAGCTCCGATGGCAAGGTAAACACCACGTGGAAGTAAGGCACCGGAAGCAGCTCTCGCTCCCGGGCCGCTATCCACTCCTCGCGCTTGTGGCCCTGACACTTCGGGCAGTGGCGATTCCGGCAACTGTTGTAGCTGACCCGGACCGTGCCGCACGATGTGCATGCATCCTTGTGTCCGCCCATGGCAGCCGTTCGGCAGCGCATGAGTGCCCCGAGGGTGCGCAATTGCCACCCGTTGATGCCCTTCATGCCGGGCACCTGCGGCCAGTGCGCCCGGAGCACATCAGCCACTTCATATTTGGGACGCATTAGGCTTTGGCGTACAGCCGCTCCAGCGGACTGAAGGGTTTTACCCGGCCGTTTTGCGCCACGTGCAAGTACACCAGCGTGGTGTCGATGCACTCGTGGCCAAGCAGATCTTTGATGCTCATGATGTCGAGGCCCTCTTCCAGCAGGTGCGTGGCATAGGTATGGCGCAGGGTGTGTACTGTCATGGGCTTGATGATGCCCGCCACTTTGCGGGCTTCTTTGACGGCCCATTGCACTCCTTGTTGGGAGTATCGACTGTCGAAAGCCCCGCCTGCGCGGCCATCCACAGGCTGCTTGCCGTTAAAGAGCCAGCCATCGGGGCGCTCAGCGGCGATGTAAGCTTTGAGCCCTTTGATGAGCAGGTCGCACAACGGCACATACCGATCCTTCTTGCCTTTGCCCTTTTGTACGTGGAGCATTTTTCGGTCAAAGTCCAGATTAGCCAATTTGATGTTGCGCACTTCAAAGCAGCGCAGGCCACATCCGTAGAGCAGCCCGATCAGTACCCGGTGCTTGAGCAGCGTAGGCGCTTTCATCAGGCGTTTCACCTCTTCGCGGCTCAACACCACAGGCAGTTTCTTCTCCCGTTTGATGTTCGGCAGCGCCACACGGGCCTCTTGCAGCCCGCTGATGCGAAATGCATAGCGCAGACCGTACACGGTAAATTTGAAGTAGCTCTCAGAGGGTGTGTTGTGCTCCTGCTGCATCAGGTGCAGGTAATCGTTGATTTGGTCTTCGTCCAGTTCGGTTGGCACCTGACCGAAATGCAGGGCCATTTTTGCCACGTGGTGGCTGTAATTCTTCAGTGTACTCGGGCTTTTACCGGAGATGCTTACACTGCGCTGCATCAAAGCAAACAGCGCGTCAAAGCCCGCTACTTCTGCGCAGGCGCGGTCAACCAGATTCTTTTTTTCATGACTATTAAAGGTTTATAATGTGAATCCGCTAAATTAGCAGGATCAGCCGGAGAAACTACCGGAGGTTTAGTGCAACAGCGTATATAACTAATGTAATACTCTCGGAAAATTGGACCACGGGTAAAGTGGTAAATTCAAGCTTTGTGCTTTTAACTAAATTTGTTGCAAGCCGACAAGAAAGTGCTTCGAAAGCCGCCACTAGTCATATACGCAAAACGTTGCCACACACCGGCCTCCCCCCGAAAACAAAATCAAGTTAACTGTACGCGACGCTGATCTCTGCCGATGGCTCTTGCCCATGCGCGACCATCCACGGGTGAGGGCGGCCTGCGCTCCCCGATCGCGCAGTTCCTCCCCTTCCGTAACACGCCGCACAAGCCAAACGCACGCCGGCGATGACGCAACCCGCCCCCTACGTGGTCGGGCGAGCATCACCTATGCCACATGCGCACATCGCGTTCAACGTTCAAGTTGCGATCTAATCCTCATTCGTTTAAGCAGAAAAGATGTACTTTCGAAGCGCACGTGCGCATAGGTGCGGGCGTTAGCAGCAACCCAGACAAAACCGACATGGCAATATTTAAACTTTCATATATTTGACTGACAAAAAACAAAACGATAAACTGTTAACTAAAAACAAAATGAAGAAATTTCATCCATTTTTTATCATTGGAACTGTGGGAATGATTCTAACGTCCGTACTACATATGTTCCTAGCCTTGGGCTTATCAGTGTCATCCGCCCATACATCTTTCTTTGTTATCTATCCAATTTTTATTGCTTTTCTTTCGATTGGTTTTGGGCTGACATTAAAAAAACAAAAAGAATCTGAAACGACCTGAAAAGGAATTTAACAACAGTGTCATTAAAAACATTGAAGAAACTTTTAGACTTTTCAAAAAGACAAAGTTTACTGTTCATTAACCTGAATTTGATAGAAAGCTAGTTGAACCGGAGATTTCAGTAGACCGACAATGGAAACCACTTGTTGACGAGTGATTGCCTGTATTGGGCGACAACTTTCAGCGATCTGTAAAGCAGAAGGGTATGCTGCTAACAGCGTGTATGTGGCAATAGCGGGTGAAGTGATAAATAGAAGGTCTAGGCGTCTAAGAAACTTTGTGCTAAAACGGAACGGAAATTACTTCTAATCCGCTACTGCTCATACACTAGAACGTTAGGCAGCATAAACGAACCGACAAAAACAAGTAAACATACTTAACTCAAGTATTTTATAAGTTTTAGGACTTATTCTCATTATGGACACAAAAAAAAAATGATTACAATGCAATTAAAAGTTTAGAACAGATTTTGGATAGAGAAAAAAAAAGGCCCTTTTGTTGGTTTTGGAAGAATAGAATTACTTTAGCAGACCGATAATCCAGGCTCATTAAACAAAGCAGCATCTCCAATGAACATGTACAGTAGAGAAGCTCGGGCACTAGTTGAATCTAATAACGCAAAAGCTGTAAAACCTCTAATTATGAAACAAGCCAACGGTAAAGGGGGCGGTGGCATTTACCTGACCGAAGAAAGCAAAAAAGCCATTGAAATGTTCAAACTTATTTTCAATGAAAAAAGAATTACCTATTCTATTTATCTTTTTGCTTAGTTCGCTAATGAATCATATAATGGCTCAAACAGATTCAACAAAAGTCTTTGCATTAGGCGAAGTTGTCATTCAATCTCCCAAATCAACGCAAACAGATTCCTCTTCCACCCTTTCTATTAATGTCATAGAAAAAATGAATAGCCTTACAGTTTCGGAGGCTTTAAACCTGATGCCCGGAATAACCCAATCTACTGTTGGAGCACGGAACGAGTCCATGGTATATGTTCGTGGTTTCGACCTCCGTCAAATACCAGTGTACATAGATGGTGTACCTGTATATGTACCATATGATGGATATGTGGATTTAGCCCGCTTCACTACCTTCGATTTATCTCAGGTACAAGTCTCAAAAGGTGGCAGTTCTGTATTATATGGAGCAAACACACTTGGAGGAGCAATTAATTTGGTAAGTAGAAAACCAGAAGACACGCTCGAAATTGACGGAACTATCGGATGGTTAAGTGGTGGACATCGGGCAAACCTTAATATGGGAGCTCGTATTGGAAAATTCTATACGCAAATTGGAGTATCCCAATATAAGCGAAACGATTATCCTTTGTCTGAGAACTTCCAACCAACAGCCAATGAAGATGCTGAAAACCGTGACAATTCGTATAATGAGGATAACAAAATCAGTTTGAAACTGGGGTATGTTACAGACAATAATAGTGAATATTCTATCGGCTACACCAGACAGCAGGGAACAAAAGGAACGCCGGTATACGCAGGAAATGATTCCTTGAACTCGCTCTTGGCAAGGCCTCGTTTTTGGCAATGGCCACATTGGAACAAACAAAGCTTGTATTTTATTTCAAAAACAGTGATTAAGCCTAACACTTATTTAAAAACACGCTTGTTTTATGATGATTTTGACAATGAATTGAAAAGTTATGATGATGCCACATACAGCACACAAAACAGACCTTATGCTTTCACCAGCATCTATGATGACCACAGCATAGGAGGAGCATTGGAGTTTGGCACACTGCGATTCAAGAACCACTTTTTAAAAGTTGCCGCCCACTACAAAAAAGATGTCCACCAAGAATATGGACCGGAAGACCCAAGACTAACCATGTCTGACTACACCACTTCCTTTGGAGTAGAAGACGGCATCACTGTATCGAAAAATTTGGATGCAACTTTAGGTTTAAACTATAACACACGAGCAAGTATTCGCGCAGATAATATTATAAACGATGAAATCCTCTCTTTTCCAAACAACCAAAGTCAAGCCATCAACGGACAATTGAACCTCACATACCGTTTAGATTCAGTAAAAACTGTTCTTTTTGCTACTATGGCTCGTAAAACACGATTTGCAACGTTAAAAGACCGATACTCCTATCGGTTAGGGACTACTATTCCAAATCCGGAACTGAAGCCAGAAAATGCCTGGAATTTTGAATTAGGTATGAAAAGTCAATTGGCTTCTTACTTAGTCTTTGAGCCAACTTTATTTTACAGTGCTATCCAGGATGTAATTCAAATGGTGAATAATGTTACTTATGACAGCGATACAGATACTTGGGTTGACCAACAGCAAAACACAGGAAAAGCTTCTTTTTACGGAGCAGAGCTAGCCTTAAACTATAGCCCTTTCAAAAAAATGAAAACGGGCTTGAACTACACATTTATTAAAAGGGAAAACCTGAGCAATCCAGATATTTACTTCACAAATGTACCTGAAAACAAGCTTTTTGCTTTCGCTGAATATCGGTTTAAGAAAGACTATTGGTTGTTGGCAAGTTTCGAATACAATTCTGAGCGTTATAGCACAAGTTATGGCACAATTGCATCGGATTATGCACTATTGAACACAAAAATGCATACCGCAATCTGGAAATACTTGGCTTTAGAAGCAGGAATCAACAACATACTGGATAAAAATTATGCTTTCGCAGAAGGCTACCCTGAGCAAGGAAGAAACTATTTTATTTCAATGAAATTTAAATATTAATTAAAAGTAAAGTGAAGATAAAAACATACATTATCACATTTTTTATCTTGTTTATCAATCAACTAACTTCTTTTACTCAAGATTAAAACAAATTACCGTAAGCGTTAAAATTGAAGAATTAATTGAGCGTTCATTTATTATCAATCTCAATAACACAAAAGAGTTTAATGTTCAGAAAATAGAAACACCTCAAAACCTAAGCTGTGCATATGGCGAGGTAAAAAATGAGATTCAATCCTTTAAAGGAGTTTTAATACGTTACATTCCGGGTTCAGCAAAAGAGACAATGCCACATAAAAAAAGTCTGTGGTGAATATTTCGTTTTATTATGGCTAGTGATGGCTGTAAAGTGATTATTGCTTGGAATGACTTGTATTACGGGCATGCAGGCGCAAATACATGGTTGCTGTTTGAAGAAAATGGAATCTAAATTACTAAGGACGGTAAATTCACTGTAAGTTTCACTAGCGATATTGTGACTGGCCCAAGACACGTAATATGGGTTGAGAAAATAGAAGAATAACGTTGCCTAAAATTCTGTAGAAAATCATGGCTGGTCAGCAGGTCATCGTGGCTTTGGTTCTTCGCAAATAGCCGGTCAAATCGCGGGATTGGCTTACTTAGTAAGGATAAATTAGCAAGCCAATCCTGCGGATTGACTCGGTGGTAAACTGAAATTTATATAACCTTAAAACAGCCACGCTTCATACAGGTGGCGTTGCCACACACCGGCCTCCCCCTAAAACAAATGCAAGGGTTCCCTACGCGACGCTGATCTCTGCCGATGGCTCTTGCCCATGCGCGACGATCTGCGGGTGAGGGCGGCCTGCGCTCCCCGATCGCGCCGATCCTCCCCTTCTGTAACACGCCGCACAAGCCAAACGCACGCCCGCCGTGTAGCCCCGCCCACATGTGTTCGGGCAAGCAGTCAGCACCTGTGCCACATGCGCACATCGCGTTCAACCTTCAAGTTTCGTTCTAATCCTCATTCGTTTACGCAGAAAAGATGTACATTCGAAGCGCACGTGCGCATAGGTGCGGGCGTTAGCAACAATTAGAGAGTCATGAAATATTTAAAATGGATTGGGGTATTACTTGGAACAGTATTAATCCTATTATTTGGTTCTTATTTATATTACTTCGAAATACTCGAAGATGACTATTTCAATATTAATGCTAGTCAGTACTTAGTAAATGAGAATCAAATTGCAGTAAACGGTTATGATTTAACCGAATATTTCACTTCCAATAGAGCCGTTAAAGGAGACACTACCTACCTTCTTAAATATGATGGAGCTAAGTATTTATTTGCTAGCGAGGAGAATCTATTACTTTTTAAAGAACACCCTCAAAATTTTCTCCCGCAATATGGTGGCTATTGTGCATTTGGTTTAGGAATGGAAGCAGGTGAGGGAATCGGGATGAATAAACCTGGAAAATATCCAAGTACTCCTTCTTCTTTCAAGGTTGTCAATAATAAACTCTACCTCTTTTTTGACTCTTCAATATTTCATGCGAAAGAAAAGTGGGAAAAGAATGAATCAAAATTTATCAATAATGCAAATTCAGCATGGAAGGAGATGAAGAAATAGAAATGAATACTGTTGCTAACAAAACCTATGAATGAATGGGGTTTCATCGGTCAGGATGTTTTCGTGGGGATTGGAAAATCCGCCACAATTTTTAAATTTAAATCAAGGCGTGACTATGAGCGAGACGAGGCTTTAGTGCTTTCTAATCCCCACTCATCATAGC
>JAIVHP010000366.1 GCA_020201045.1 Flavobacteriales bacterium | reverse complement strand
CAAGCCGATTTTGCCGTATATGAAAACACCAGTATCAATCAGATTATCGGACGACCTATTTCACAAGCCAGTGGTTTTAGCAATACCGTGGAAAATGGCGGTGAAGTAAGAACGCGGGGCTTAGAAGCAAGACTGGGTGCAGAAGTGATTTCCAAGGACAAGTTTAGCTGGAAAACTTCGATGAATTTTTCCACTTATGAAAGCGTTGTGACCCGGCTGCCGTTTGGTGTAGACCAATTCGTTACCGGCGAAGCAAGCGTATTTACAGGTGGCGGTGGTTCCAATACGGTGTTTTACATCGCTCGCGAAGGCGGCGAAGTTGGCGATATGTACGGTACCGGTTTTGTGGAAATCGATGGAGAAATTCTTTTTGGAGAAAACGGATTACCCGTTCAGGACGAGAACCTTCGCCTGCTTGGAAATTATAATCCCGACTTTGTTTTGGGGTTTTCCAATCAGTTGAGCTACGGCAATTTTAGCATAAGTATTTTGCTGGACTGGCGGCACGGTGGCACAATTGTATCGAGAACAAAAGCGCTGGGTAGCACTTCGGGGGTTTTGGCAGAAACGCTTGAAGGAAGAGAAAACGGGGTGGTTGGCGACGGGGTGATGAACATCGGCACAGATAAAAATCCGCAATACGTTACCAACACCACGGCTGCGCCGGCCGGCTCGTTTTACAATAATTTTTACGACCGTGGAAACGAAGCGGCTGCACTTTATGACGCATCCTATCTAAAGCTGAGACAAGTAAGCATCTATTATAAAATACCCAAAAAGCTCACCGATAAGATGGGCTTTGAAAGCATACAGGTGGGGTTTGTGGGTAGCAATTTATTTCTGTTTACCGAGAATCCACATTTTGATCCCGAGCTGAGCGCCATGCAAGGCAGAAACCAAACCTACGGGGTGGAAGATATGAGCATGCCGTCAACACGGAGCTACGGATTTAGTTTGAAAACTTCATTTTAAATTGATTATGAAAATAAAAATCTTTTTATCCTTTTTCATTTCGGTCATTTTATGTGGCTGCACCAAAGAATTTGATGAGATCAATGAAAATCCCAATGCTCCTGAAAATGTGGCGCCCCAATTTTTACTGGCGAATGTCATTTCTGTTCTGGCCAATCAGAACACTTACAATCAGGGTTTCAGACGCTCAAATTACCTGGCCCAATTTGCGGCCAGCGTTGAATTTGAGCGTATTGATCGATACGAAATGGGAACCAATAGCGGCTATTGGAACACGCTATACCGATTGCTCAACGACCTGAAGTCCATAAAAAACAGTGAGCGAACCAATGAAGCGTACAATGCTGTAGCAGATATTTTGAGCAGTTACATTTTTTCGCAGCTTACGGATATGTGGGGAGATGTACCGTATTCGGAAGCAATCAATGCGCAAAATGGAATTGTTCAGCCCCGATACGATACGCAGGAGTTTATTTATACCGATCCCCAAATCGGTATTCAGGCTATGCTGAAACAAGCTACTTCTATTTTAATAAACACAGATCAAACCATTCAGGGTGATGTTCTTTTCGGGGGTGAACCTGATAAATGGGTACGGTTTGCCAATGCACTCCGGGTAAGGTATTACCTTAGAACAGGAAAGCGTCTTTCTGACTTTAGTGAGCTTCAGCAACTGGCTACTTCTGCTCCCTTGATGGGGTCGAATGCAGACAATGCTGTACTTCCCTATTTGAGCGCTATACCCAATCAGTTTCCCATGTCGCAAGCTGCCTTAGGGCTTTATCAGGAATACCGATTGACGCTCACCGCAGATTCAATTTTGAAGCTTTGGAACGATCCGAGAATGGAAGTGCTTTACAACCCCACTCAAACAAGTGTACAAGAAGGCAATCCCGAATTTAAGGGCTTAAAAAACGGCCAAAACCGAGAAACGATCAGCGAACTGGGTATAGATTTGAACGATATCTCTCTGTTTGGAAGCATGTTTAGAGATGTGCCCGATGGAGTGGACGGTCAATTCATGCAGTACGCTGAGTTGCAATTTGCACTGGCCGAAGCGACAGAACGCGGCTGGATCAGCGGCGCTGTAAACGATTACTACGAAGAAGGTATTCGCGCGTCGTTTGACTACTATCGCGTTGATTTGCCGGAAGGCTACCTTGAACAGCCCGCAGTAAAATTAAATGGTACGGGCCACCTCACTAAAATACTCACCCAAAAGTGGCTGAGCTTAAACACCAACGGCCACGAAGCCTGGTTTAATATCCGCAGGACAGGTATTCCTAATTTAGAGCCGGGCCCTGATAACCTAAACAACGGCCAATACCCCGTGCGCTACCTGTATCCGGAATCGGAACAGGCCACCAACAGTGAAAATAATGCTGAAGCCGCTGCGCGCATTGGTGGAAATACGATCAACAGCAAAGGCTGGTGGGAAACCGATTGACAGCACTGACAGCCCCTATTTATTCATTGAAAAATGATACTCTGCCGGCGATAAAAAGTAAGCTAAAGGACAAATACTTACTTTTTCAATTTCAGACCTTGTCCCAAACCGAGGCAATGCTTAGCTTTCAAGCGGTGTAATCTGATAGAGACGCATTGAAAATGAGCAGTAGCGACAACTCTCCTTGGCACAAGAAAGTGCTGCAAACTTTTTACAACCAAGCTTGCGGCATCACCAAACGCGAATGGCCAAGTGTGCTTGCGCTCAGTTCGTTTTTCTTTTTGGTCATCGCTGTTTTTTGGGTGCTTAAACCCATGAAACGCGGCCTGATGGTGAGCTACTACCAGGACAATCCGTTGGAAATTTTCAATTTCGTTTTGCAAGGTGCGGAAGTAGAACAATTGGGTAAGGTGCTGAATATGGTGGTGGCCCTTCTCCTGGTGCTCGCCTTTGTTTGGCTATACCGCGTGCTCACGCGCCCATGGCTGATCAGTGTCATTGCTTCATCCTTTGCCCTGCTCCTTATTTTATTTGCTTTTTTGGTGCAAGCCCTGCCCGACAATGCCATAGTCATTTGGTCTTTCTACGTTTTTGGCGATATGTTTAACACGATGCTCGTCACCCTTTTCTGGGCATTCACCAACGATGTGTTCTCTTCGAAGCGCGCCAAGAGTGCCTACGGATTCATTGGGCTCGGGGGCATTTTCGGGGGGATATTCGGTGCCACTATGGTGACCACCCTCGTGGAAAGTGCCGGACGAAACACCTTGCTCTTCGCGAGCGTGGTGCCCATGCTTATCATTATTGCGCTCGGAATATTCGTAGATCGCAGAGAGAAGAACGAACGACAGGAAAAGGATTCAAAGCCCGCCGAAAAAGAAGAGGAAGAAAAAAGCAAGTCCGTTTGGGAAGGAGCGCGCCTGGTTTTCAAATCCAAGTACTTGCTTTCCATTGCGGGCATCATCGGGGTTTATGAACTCGTTTCAAATATTGTTGACTTTCAGCTTAGCGCAGCCATTTCCATGGGTGTTGAAAGCGGTTTGGAAACCGATGCCTATTTCGGAATGGTGGGTATGGCCACAAACATTACTTCCGTGGTGGTGCAAATGTTTTTTACCGCATGGATTATGAAACGCTTTGGAGTCGGCATCGCTCTGCTCATGCTCCCGCTGGCCATCGTGGTATCTTCAGTGGGCTTTCTAATTATTCCGGGACTTCTATTCGCCACCATCATGTCGGCGAGTGACAACAGCCTGAACTACTCCATACAGCAATCTGCCAAAGAGGCACTTTACACGCCCACGTCTCGGGATGTGAAATACAAAGCCAAAGCATTTATCGATATGTTTGTCCAGCGAGGGGCGAAGGTTCTTTCCGTTCTTCTAAATATCGGTATGGCTGCCATATTTGGGTTGAGCAACGTGCATTGGCTATCGCTGGTGGTCCTGGTTTTAGCGGTAGCTTGGATTGGCATGGTGCGCTATACAGGCAAGAAATTTAAAGAACTGGAATCACATGCAAATTAGTTTTTTTAAATCCGTAGCCAATCCGATTCGAGCGTTATGGCTTTCGTTTAAAAGAAATCGCCCCGGACATTCATTCTTTGTCATCGCCCTCACGATTGTCATCGCATCCTGCGCTACATCCAAAACCTGGGTGAGCGATGATGCGACGCTCGCCGAACTTCCGGAAAGCGCTCCGCAGTTCAGGCTCTTCTTAATCGGCGATCAGGGTGAGC
>JAIVHP010000121.1 GCA_020201045.1 Flavobacteriales bacterium | reverse complement strand
CACGTCATACCGCGGCCGGTAAATCTCAGATCGTTTAATAAGCTCAGAAAGAAGAAAAAGAAATTCAAGAAGCACAACGACATACCCAAGGGGTTATTTGTGCTGGGTTGTCAAATCAGCGGCAGCAGTATACCAACCGATCTCAATCAGGTGATCTATTCTGTTTCCAATTCAGAAAAGTTGAAAGACAAGACCTTTTTGCTGGTTTCGGTAAAAACTGAGAAAGTAAAGAACGGTATATCGGCCATTGAGAAAATTGAAAAGATGTTTGTGGAAGCGGGGATTATTGGGATGGCCGTTCACAATAGAAATGATAAAAAAGCCGCCAAGACACTTCGCGTTTGCGACACGGTTTTTCTCATACCCAACCTCGAGCCTTTTGCCGGTGTAGGGAGCTTAGCTGTGGCTGCTGGAATTCCGGCTATTGCTCCAAAAACCTTTATCACTTCAGAGATATTAAACAATGGCGAGATCGGAGTTTTGTACAATCGCGACAATACCGTCGAGCTGATGGAACTCCTCGAAAAGCTCAATGCCGACGGCGCACTGCGAGCCGAACTTCAAGACGCCGGTTCACAGGCTCTGCGACCAGAAGTGGACAAAGAGCAATTTACCGACCGACTCGAAGCTATTGCAAGTGCGTTGCCGGCTCGCGATAAGGCGCTTATGTAATTAGTGTCTGTCTATAGAGTTCATTATCTGCGTTGCACTTGATTTGAAATCCCACCGCCGGCTGGCAGTCATCCGCCCCGCTCCGCTGCCTTTGCAATGCAGCGGAATCATTTTCCACTCCGCAGCCAGCCTCAGGCAGGCTGCGGTCTGTGTTTCGCCCCGCTCCAAATCATATACGCCGTTCCGCAATAGCTGTGCTGCTGCGGTCTATATTACGCCTCTTATCTTTTTTCTCCGTTCCGCAGTATTTGCAATGCGGGGGTTTAACTTCAGCAACTGGGCACATGTTGGGAAAACGCGCTCCGCTGCATTTGCAATGCAGTGGAATAATATTCCGCTCCGCAGCCAGCGTAAGGCAGGCGGTTTCTACAATGCCAGGCAGCACGAAATACTTGAGCAATCGCTCATAAATATTATCTTTCTGGCGTAATTGCAATGAAACAGAACAGGGAACGGTATACTTTCCCGCATCTAAACTCAAAAAAGAGCACCCCAGCGAGACGAAATCAGGATTTAACTTATTTCCAATGAAACGGAGAACCATACAGACTATACTCGGACTTTTTATTTTGTTAATCCCATCCGCAGGATTTGCTCAGGAAGTAGTTGAGCAGAAGAAGAAAAAGGAAAGTTTTCGAAAGCAGTTAAGAAGAACGACAAATGAGCAAATAAATCTCCTCTATAGCGGCGGCGCATTGCTCGTTCGGCTGCAAACGAAGAGGGCGTCGATAGAAGCGTTGAGAGAGCGGGGAAATTTTGAGCTGGCGGATAAAATAGAAGAGGAACAAAGGGAGTTAAACCAAGAGATTGTCAACGGTTTCAAAACGAACTTCGACTTTTGCAAGACCTACTTTTTTTACAGCTACTACTCCAAATATGTGAAAAATGGTCAGTTGGATAGTGTCGCCTTTCTAGATAAGAATCTGGAAGTTGACACGAGTATTTCAGTGGGTAACAACGGCTTTCTAACGGCAGAGTTTGGGAAGGCGAAGCAAGCACCTGGGAAATATTACGAGAACTATGAAACCATTCAGGGTGAAGGAGATGTAACCAGACGCAAAAAATATTATGGAGAGCCAAATATGGGGTTTAGGGCATTAATTATAAAGGACGATCAATTCGTCCAGCTCCGAAAGCCGTTTCCGTATTATGTTAGAACCCTCAGTTCCTTTATTTTCATCAAGCGAAAGCCGCACAAAACAATAGCGCGGATGAATGAACAATTACACAAATTCTTCAGGAGAAGCAATTATCGCAGAAAGTAAGACATGGCAAATTGCATCGCGAAATGAGCAATGTCTCGCACCACGCCGTTCCGCAGCCAGCCTCAGGCAGGCTGCGGTCTGTGTTTCGCCCCGCTCCAAATCATATACTCCGTTCCGCAATAGCTGTGCTGCTGCGGTCTATATTACGCCTCTTATCTTTTTTCTCCGTTCCGCAGCATTTGCAATGCGGGGGTTTAACTTCAGCAATTGGGCACATGTTGGGAAAAGGCGCTCCGCAGCATTTGCAATGCAGCGGAATTATCTTCCCCTCCGCAACCAGCATATGGCTTTAGTTTCTGCAATGCCAGGCAGCACGAGATACTTGAGCAATCGCTTATAAATGTTACTCCGATCCGCAGCATTTGCAATGCAGCGGAATCATTTTCCGCTCCACTACTAGCCTTATGGGTTGGCTTTTGAAAGACCCTAACATTGCAAATTGCAACGGGATATGAGTAATTTTGCGCGCTAACTCGTAGTCACGCAAAAAAAAAGAGCTTCACCCCCAAGGGACAAAGCTCTTCAAAACGAAAAAAGTTCTTTCTTTTTTTACTGGGTTAAAATGAGTTTTCCTCCGGCAACGGGGCTGCCCTGATTATTGCTGAGCCGGTAAATGTAGGCTCCCGCGGCAACGGAAAGCGAAACATCGCTTGTTCCGTAATTTACCTGTTTGCTGAAGACCATTTTTCCGGTTAAATCCAACACTTCAAAATTTAATTTTTCAGTCGTGGCCCCCCGGGCCTGCTCAATATTGATTGAAAAATTACCGGTGTTGGGGTTGGGGTAAATTTCGAAGCCCGAAATATAGGCTTCATCTTCAAGGCCAATGGTAGACTCTAAAAGCGTGATGCAGTAATCTTCGGTTTCACCGTAATTGTACATCTCGCAGGGCTGAACATCCTGGGCTCCAAATCCACCCACGTACTTCATCGATACCCGCATCCGCGTATCTCCAGTTGTGGCATCGCCGGGGATGGTTACGGTTCCGGCAACCGTCTCTGCCGAGCCTTCTTCAGACTCCAATAAAATTTCGTCGTCGGTAAATACACCGTCTTGATTCAGGTCTACCCAGAGCTTGAAATACTCGGTGTACTCAGCCCCGGGAAATCCGGGTTCCAATTCGGTTTCGTACTCTCCGGCAACCTCCAGTTCCAGGGCAAACTCTTCAAAGAGAATATACCCGTCATTGTTTCCAGATTCATTTTGGAAATCGCCAATTGTTACCGAATTTATGTACTCTTCGGAACTGTCTTCGCCAATAGTGGGGCAGAACTCTGCATCTATACAGTGCCCGCAGCCTTTTGTCCGGAAAGTCAACTCAAATCCCGATTCGATTTCTTCAGAGCAATTTTGAACCACAAAAACATCGTAGAAGGCACATTCTTCCAAATTTTCCAGGGTAAATGTCCCGTCTTCACTGGTTCCGCCCAGTTCAAATTCGTCGTCGTCGCTCAGCTTGAAGTAAATGTCATATCCGGGAATGGCAAAATCTGTTTCCCAGGTGAGTTCTACACTCGTTTCTAAAAGCTCCGATTCGGCTACTATCTCAGGAGCAATGCAGCACCCTAAAGTTTCGAATGTTTGAGCGGATGAAAACACGAGCTCTTCCACATTTTCTTCCGGGTCGCATTGGGTGGCTACTTCCACTTCGTATACCGAACAAAGATCCAGGTCGTCAAAAACGTATTCGCCTTCAGAAAGACCTTCGATGTAAGTCCATTCATCATCTCCTTCAATGCGGTATCGTATTGCGGCATTTGATTCGCTCGCCAGATTCCAGCTAAAAGTGTACACGGTATCTTCCGTAAGGGCATAGTTAAATGAAAATGGCGGAAGACAGATGTCTTCACCGCAATTGTTCATCAGTAATTCAAGGGAGTTAAAAGCATTTAACCGGCCTCCGGTCATCACTTCATCAGCTAGGTTTTCTACCGGGTCTACACCGTTAAAAAGTGCGTACCTAACGTAATCGGCTCCCAATTGCGGGTTGTCGCGTACCATTTGTGCAAAGCTTTCGCATGGTGCGGAGTAAAGCAAAGAGATAACACCGGCCGTGAGTGGTGAAGCAAAAGATGTTCCCGAAGTGTTGGTATATCCGTCGGCACCTGCGGTGGTGAATACATTTTCTCCGGGGGCTCCCAGGTCTACTGTTTCAATTCCAAATCCGGAAAATGTGCGGATATCTGCGTTATTTGTAGCCGTTACACTCACCATGTATTCGC
>JAIVHP010000365.1 GCA_020201045.1 Flavobacteriales bacterium | reverse complement strand
CACTGAAAACTGCCTCGACCGCCACCTCCAGGAGCGTGGCAATAAGTTGGCGCTTATCTGGGAGCCAAACGATCCCAAAGAACGATTCGTACGGCTCACCTACCGGGAACTTTACGAAGAAGTGTGCAAGTTTGCCAACGTTCTCAAATCAAAGGGCATCAAAAAGGGCGATCGCGTGGCGCTCTACATGCCCATGATCCCGGAGCTTACCATCGCCGTTTTGGCCTGTGCGCGAATTGGCGCTGTACACTCGGTAGTTTTTGCAGGATTTTCGGCTCACGCCCTCGCCGACCGCATAAACGATTCGGCCTGTAAATTGGTGATTACCGCCGATGGACTTTTCAGGGGAACCAAAGAGATTCCCGTAAAAGGAGTGGTGAATGAAGCCCTTAAAAATTGCACTTCTGTAGAAACAGTGCTCGTAGCGCAGCGCACCAACTGGACGGTAAAAATGGAAGAAGGCCGCGATTTCTGGCTCCACGAAGAAATGGAAAATGCCGAACCGGAGTGCCCTGCCGAACCCATGGACAGCGAAGATATGCTCTTCATTTTATACACATCCGGTTCTACCGGAAAGCCCAAAGGGGTAGTCCACACCTGCGGAGGCTACATGGTCTATGCCGGATACAGTTTTGCCAATGTATTTCAACCCAAAGAGAGCGATGTGTACTGGTGCACCGCCGATATTGGATGGATTACCGGACATACCTATATTGTATACGGCCCCTTGCTAAACGGCACCACTACGGTGATGTTCGAAGGCGTACCCACCTATCCCGGCCCGGGAAGGTTTTGGCAGGTATGCGACAAGCACAACGTAAACCAGTTTTATACAGCCCCAACAGCAATCCGCGCGCTAATGGCCCACGGCGAAGACCACGTGTTGAGTTATGGACTGTACAGCCTCAAAGTGCTGGGTACGGTGGGAGAGCCCATCAATCAGGAAGCCTGGGATTGGTACCACGTCCACATTGGGAAAGAGCGCTGTCCCGTGGTAGACACCTGGTGGCAAACCGAAACGGGGGGCATCATGATCTCGGGGCTCGGCCACCACAGCCCGATGAAGCCTACCTTCGCGGGATATCCTTTGCCGGGGATACAGCCGGTTTTGCTCGATCAGGATGGAAATGAAATTACCGAAAACGACAAGGAGGGTTACCTCGCCGTGAAGTTTCCCTGGCCCAGTATTTTGCGAACCACCTACGGCGACCACAAGCGATGTAAAAACACTTATTTCGCTGCCTACAAGGGGTATTATTTTACCGGCGATGGCGCCAAACGCGACAGCGATGGCATGTACCGGATCATCGGAAGGGTAGACGATGTGATTAATGTTTCGGGCCACCGCTTTGGAACGGCCGAAATTGAAGATGCCATAAATTCAAAAGACCACATTGTATCCGAGAGTGCCGTGGTTGGCTATCCGCACGATATAAAAGGTCAGGGCATTTACGCGTACGTTATTACCAAGCAAAAGCCCGATAATCCCGATAAGCTTCGCGCCGAAATAATTGAAACCGTGGTTTCGGAAATTGGAAAAATTGCCAAGCCCGATAAGATTCAGTTCGTAACCGGACTCCCCAAAACCCGAAGCGGAAAGATTATGCGCCGCATCCTCCGGAAAGTTGCCGAAGGAGATACCGAAAACCTCGGCGATACATCTACGCTGCTCGACCCAGATGTGGTAGACGAAATAAAGGCGAATGCACTTTGAGAGAGATCGACATTTAAATCGGAGTTAATAAATATGCTGTAATTGATTTTACTGCTTTCCGCGAAGAGGGTTTTTTATCTTTGCGGCAGAATTAGAAAAAGATATGACTTTACTCGCTAGCGCAACCGAAATACCCTTTTTAAGCGAGATCGTTGTTATACTGGGACTTTCTATCCTGGTTATTTACGGCTTCCAGAAGCTGAATGTCCCTGCAGTTCTCGGGTTTTTAGCTACAGGGGTGATTTTTGGACCCCACGCGTTTGGTTTAGTGCGAGCCGGCGAAGAAATTGAAATGCTCAGCGAAATAGGGGTAATTCTGCTCCTGTTTATAATTGGTTTGGAATTCAGTTTAAAGAACTTGATGGCCATCAAAAAGATTGTATTGCTCGGAGGTGCTTTTCAGGTATTGGTCACCATCTTCGCTACAGCGGGCATATCCTATCTCCTGGGGTTCGAGCTCAATACTGCTGTCTTTATCGGATTTCTTTTTGCGCTCAGCTCAACGGCTATTGTGCTCAAGGTGCTGCAAGACAGGGGTATGATGCGCACCGCCCACGGAAGGATTGCCCTTGGTGTACTTATTTTTCAGGATATCATCGTTGTGCCCATGATGCTTCTCACCCCGATTTTATCTGGAATCGAAGGGAGCATCGTCAATGAACTTCTTATTCTACTTGTGAAGGTTGTGCTGGTTATTGGGTTGATTTATGTGTCTGCCCGATACCTTGTACCCCGACTCCTTCACGAAATTGCTCGTACCCGAAGCCGCGAGCTGTTTTTAATTACCATTATCGTAATTTGTTTCGCGGTAGCTTATATTACCTCGGCCGTAGGGTTGTCGCTCGCACTTGGGGCATTTGCCGCGGGCTTGTGCATCAGCGAAAGCGAATACAGCCATCAGGCTACCGGCCTAATCATTCCATTCAGAGAGATTTTTACCAGTTTTTTCTTTGTGTCTATCGGGATGCTGCTCGATTTGGGCTTTTTAATTGATCACATCGGTATTATTCTGGCTATAACAGTTACCGCGGTGATTATAAAGTTTTCTATCCTGATCGGCGCTTCCGCCATTCTGAAATATCCGCTGAAGACGTCGGTGATTGTTGGGTTTAGCTTATTCCAGGTGGGTGAGTTCGCATTTATCCTTTCGCGAACGGGTATAGAATACGGCCTCCTCGACGACATTACCAACCAGTACTTTCTCTCCGTTTCCATTCTCACAATGGGTCTTACGCCCTTTGCGATGATGTACTCCGAGAAGTTGGCGTCTAAGCTCCTTCGCACCCCATTTGGTCGACTGGAGAACGACAATGCCGAAGCCAACCCCGAAGCCAGCATCGATGATACGGAGAATCTGAAAAACCACCTTGTAATTATCGGCTACGGAACTAATGGCGGCAATGCAGCCCGGGCGGCCAGGGAAGCTAAAATTCCCTACATCGTGGTTGATTTTGACCCCGATATTGTTCGCAAGGCGCGCGACGCGGGCGAAAGAATTATTTATGGCGATGCGCGGAATATGCATATTCTAGATCACGTGCATGTTTACAAGGCGCGTGTGGCGGTGGTTGCCGTTCAAGAACACGACGACGCCCTGGCCATAATTTCACAGATCAGAGAAATTTGCCGAACGGTGCACATCGTAATCCGCGCCAAAACCATTACCCAGGCCGAAGAACTCCAAAACGCCGGTGCCAGCGAAGCCATCAGCGAAGAGTTCGAAGCATCTATAGAAGTATTTGCGCGAATGCTAAACCAGTTTCTGGTTGGCAACGAAGAAATTGATAAGTATATCGACATTATTCGCGACGAAAATTACAGCGCAATCCACTCCAATTACCACTTTTACAAGAAGGATGCGGTGGAGTTGTCGAATTTGAAAACGGAGAAAATCGATATTGGAAACTCCTGTCCATTCACCGACAAACACCTCTGCGAAGTAAAGATTTTAGAAAAACACCTCGTGCGTATTCTGGCCATCATCCGAAAGGGAAAACTCATCAAGGATTTTACCGGCGATTCCGTTCTTCACGAAGGCGATGAAGTAGTACTGGCCGGAACGGCTCAAAACGTAAACCTGTTTATGGACGAGTGGAAAGAGCTAATGTCTGAAGAAGATAGCGCATTGGCGTCTTAGGAAAAGTGGGACAAGTTATAAGTTATAAGTGATGAGTGATGAGTTGAGCATGCCTGAATAACGCTGACCAGAAAAGTTTGAAAGTTCGAAAGTGAGAAAGTTCGAAAGTGAAAAATGGCTGTAAGTTCAATATTTTCGTTTTGGATTCTGGATTGAACCGCTAATGGACAATACCCCGCCAACCTTCAAAATACTGGACATTCCCCCTTCGAACCGAGTGACCGCAGGGAAGGCCGGTCTGCCTGAGGCTGAAGCTCATCAGCCGTTGGCGGAGAGGCTGACTAGCCGGTGCGTATGGCTGTGAGAAAGGAATAACGG
>JAIVHP010000364.1:4201-6549 GCA_020201045.1 Flavobacteriales bacterium | reverse complement strand
GCGCCCTACATCCCGCCCCATTTTTCAATCGACTCAGTACCTGTGAGCAAGTACAAGTTGCGCGCGGAGTTCAGGGAGTTTAGCATTTTTGAAGCCAAGCCCAATAAAGTTGGCAATTCCCACAATGCAACCCTTCGCATTACGGGGTTCGATTTAGTAGATCCGCAGGGCTTTGACGTGGCATTGATTCAGGGAACGGACACCGTATACGCATACGAGACTTATCCGCAAAACCAAAGCGAACTCATCGCCTACGTTGATATGCGCAACGCGCCCACAGGCGAACACGAGCTATTGGTGAAGAAGCGCACAACCGGCGATGTGGCCATTTGGGAAGAAACCGTTCAGGTGATTAACGACTATGGCCCCACGCTTTTTGCCGATGTTGCCGCCCCCGGTGCATCCCGCTCAAGCGAAGATTTTCAGGTCCAGGTTACTTATGGAAATCGCGGTTATTCCAACTTTTACGACATGCTCATTTTCGTGGCGTTTTTTAACGACGATACCACGAGTGAAGGTTTATCGGTGCGCTATATGGGGAGTACCTACCCGGGCATTACGTCGAGTAATTTTATTTCGGATTCGCTAAATCCCGCTTACGATGTTTTCTACGACGATCCCGAAAATCCCGTAGTTTATGCCGCGCGGGTTCCTATTGTTCATGCCCGATCGCGTGAGACCTTTACGTTTACTGTAAATGGAGAGATTCCGGGAACCATTACCACCCAGGCTTCGCTGAGTGTGTTGCAGCGCTCTCCCTTCACCTTCACCGGGCGCATGGAAGATGTGGAAACTTCCACCTACGGAGCTTTCCTCGGAGCGGGGATGATGGCTGCAAATAGCACCATGGAAATGATAGGTAATGCAAAAAATAATTGTGGGGAGATTCTCAACCCGGATGCCATGACCGAGCGGTTGGCAAACGAAACCTACAAGGTGGCAGAAAAAGCGCGTGGCGCATCGGGAATGAAAGAGGATGTGAAGAAGAACTATAAAACCTTAACAGGTCATGATGCGGGAATAAAAGAGCGGTACGATAGCTATAAAGAGTTGATGAGTACGAAAGACGAGTTGGATTTGACCGCCAACGAAGACACACCGTTCTATTCCGAAATCAATGACATGTTTGATTGCATGAACAATGAGGAGCCGGGGCAAGTGGATATTGAGCCAATCCCAGATGAGGATTGCAAGCAAATTGCCACGTGGGAGCGCGGAGGTAAAACCTTCCGAGTGAAAATGGATATGAGAGGTGGAATTGCGAGTTGTCCTCCACCCCCGCCAGCGCCCGACCCAACACCCACACCTACCCCCAAGGACAAGGATGAAACCGAAAACGAAAACTCTGAAGATCCCAACGAAATTGTGGGCCCACCGGGAGAAGGATTTAACCGTTTGGTGAGCAATGATGAAGAGTTTCGTTACACCATTTATTTCGAAAACGTGGAAGATGCCGGTGCTCCGGCAGCCCGTGTGCGGATAGATAATCCGTTGAGCGATCACCTGCGACTCCCTAGTTTTAGATTAGTTTCGTTTGGATTTGCCGATACTTCCTTCCAGTTCAACAACCCACCCTACCTTCAGGAAACCTTTGATTTGGGAAGCGAGTTTGGCGGGCAGCAACTCCGCGTTCTTTCGGGAACCAATCCGGCAAATCAAAAGGCCTTTTTTGAATTTACCACGATTAATCCCGAAACCCAGGGCATCGTGACGGGAGCGGGAGATGGATTTTTGTTTCCCAATGACAGCACCGGACGCGGACAGGGGTTTGTGACTTACATCATTGAACTCAAACCGGATTTGGAACCGGGAACGGAGATCGAAAATCGGGCTTCTATCATATTCGACGAAAATGAAATCATTGAAACGAATACCTGGAAAAACACCATTGTGGGTGGTCAATTGAGTAGTCGCGTTTTGGATTTACCACTCTTTAGTAGCCCAAAATTCACTTTGAATTGGGTAAATGAAACCCCGCCTTTCGGACCGGCAGTAGAGTCATTTGATATTTACGTTCGCGACATGGATGCTCAAGAAGAATGGTCGCGCTGGCTGGGTGATACAAAGAGCTTCAAGAAAATGTTTACCGGAACTCCCGGTCATACCTATGGTTTTATCTCCCGGGCTAAGTCTACAGGCAGCTACGAACCATTGAGCAGTGAACCGAATGCCGTCACTACTATTTTGGATTTCCAGGGAGACTTAAGTGGCGATAACCCCGTGTTGTTTCCCAACCCCGCCCGCGATATAACAACGCTGGCTTATCGCAGCCCGGGTGCTGGGGCAAATATGCGGATACGCATTTCAACTACTCAGGGTAAACAATTGGTCGCTTATGCGTTTAGCGC
>JAIVHP010000364.1:0-4171 GCA_020201045.1 Flavobacteriales bacterium | reverse complement strand
GGTATTTATTTCGTAGAGCTCTATGAAGGCACGAACCGAATGGGCACAGCTAAACTGGTTCTTTCCGGTTATCCGGAAGATCGTTAAATGAAGGGAATCGGCATGACTCCCAAAAAGAAAAAATTGCCGAGGTCAGGCACTGTCAGAAATTCATTCCGAGCGTATGCAGCGAGTAATCAGGTAACTTTATTTTAAGCGATATGCCCATAACCAATACCTCTTTCGGCCAGGAAATAAATCAGGGCATGATTGAAGTCAACTTTGTCTGATTCTGGTGGGGGGTAAAAGCGCGGAAAAATAAACCGTTTACCGGATAGACAATCCGACCTACCTATGGATACCCCCAATGGACTAAAATACCACATGAGGGGCTTTTAAGTCCGGCTAAACTCAAGTGCTCTACTGAAGAAGTTTTTTCAATCTTTTGAGCCCAATGGCATGCTTTCGATGGTTTTTCCAGGGGTCTTCCTTTTGAGCCAACCGCTTTTCCAGATTTTTTACCGTGAAGGATTGCGCGCAGATAGAACCATCAGACATTTCGTCCCAATCTAGGGGGGTGGCCACTGGGGCTCCTTCAATAGCCCGCACTGAATAGGGGCATACGGAGGTTTGGCCGTAGGCATTCCGCTGGATATCAAAGTAGAGTCTTCCCTTTCGCTTGTTTTTCCGAACCTCCTGAGTGAAAATGTCGCCGTGCTTTTCCACCATTATTCCGCCCAAATGGGTAGCCACATCGCGAACATCGTCGAACTGGCTTTTACCATTCATCGGAACCATCACGTGGATTCCCCTGGAACCGGTAGTCATCGCAAAAGTGGTGACGCCGGCATTTTTGAAAAATTCGTGTAAGGTCAACGCTGCATCGCGCACGATTTCAAAATCGTCGCCGGGCGGATCCAGATCAATAATCAGCTTGTCGGGATGATGAAGTGCATCCTTGCGACTCAACCAGGTGTGGAAAGCGATAGTTCCCTGGTTGACCAGGTATTTCAAGGTCGACTTGTTTTGGCAAATCACGTGATTTACCCTGCCACCTTCTTTCTTGATGTTTTTCGTCTCGATGGCGGCGGGGAAGTAGTTGCCCGCTTCTTTTTGGTAAAAACCGTCGGAATCGATGCCGTCGGGAAACCGATGCATCATTAGGGGTCTGTCTTGCAGGTATGGCAGGATGTGATGGGAAATATCATCGTAAAAAGCGATCAAATCGCCTTTTGTAATTCCCACATCGGGAAAAAACACCTTTTCTTCGTTGGAGATTTCTACTTTCATGGGGTTTCTTTTACCACTTCTTTGGCCTGCTTGTCTTTTCGCAAACCGAGGTAGCGCGGATGCCTGAGTTTGTTGTCGCCCGTCCACTCGGTAAAGCCGATTTCGGCTACCCATTCGGGCTTAAGCCAATGGGCATCTTTCTCTTCGATGTCGCGATAGAAAGGAGTTTCATCTATTTCCTTCTCATCGAATTTTTCGCGCAGGTTGCGCAAGTCTTCATCGGAATACCCGGTACCGACTTTTCCGGCGTAGTGCAGCTTGTCGCCTTCGTAAAATCCCACAAGTAGAGCTCCGAATCCTTCTCGAGACCCTTTCGGAGGGGTGAATCCGCCTATGACCAATTCCTGTTTGTTTACACATTTAAACTTAAGCCAGTTTCCAGAGCGTTTGTGTTGGTAGGGTTTCGTAGCATCTTTTGCGATTACGCCTTCCCATCCCTTTTCACAGGCTTTCTCTCGGTAGGATGTACCGTTTTCATTGATGTGTGCGCAGTAGCGAATCGGTTTCTGAAAGTGGAGTGTTTTGCTCAAAATCTTCTTCCTTTCTCGATTGCTCAGGGCAGATATGTCGTATCCTTCTACGTACATACAGTCAAAGATGTAAAGCCAAACGGGCCGGCTTTCGATCAAATCCTTAGAAGGTTTTTGCACATTTATTCTGGCCTGTAACTTTGAGAAGCTGGTTGTTTTCCCGTCGAAGGTCACAATTTCTCCATCGGCTATGAAGTCGTATTCTTGTTTTCTTAGTGCTTCAACCAGTTCGGGATAGATGTGATTTTGGTTTTTTTTATTGCGCGAGAGAAGTTTAACCGACTCTCCCTTTTTAAAAACCAGACACCGCGCTCCGTCGAGCTTTCGCTCAAAAATCCAGTCGGGGTCTGAGAAGTAATCTTTGGTGAGTTTTGCCAGCATGGGCTCCATCCAATCGGGCTGATTCTTTTTTTCAGCTCTTTCTCGTTGCTCATGGCTTAGGATGTGCTGATCCATTATTCGATGTCCTTGATTTTCTTCCCCGATTTTACCGACTCGGGTTCCGTACTAACGGGATTTCTGCGGGCATCTGATTCGGCGTCGTCCATTTTCACCATCAGCCACTTTTCACCTTCCATTCGGTTGAAGGCATATCCGCCCTTGAGCTTTTCACCGTTTAGGTTTATCAGCAAATGGCCCGCATCTAAACTTTCGCCGATACCGCGAAGCTCACCATCTTTTTCAGTGATGTTTTCGTACGTTCCGCGATCCCAAACCATCACCTTCCCCGCTCCGTACTCACCCTCGGGAATGGTGCCTTCAAAATCGATGTAATCAACGGGGTGGTCTTCGGTTTGTATGGCTAATCGCTTATCGGCAGGGTCTGTGCTCGGACCTTTGGGAATGGCCCACGACTTTAGTACACCTTCGTACTCCAAACGAAAATCGTAGTGGAGGTTGGAAGCGTCGTGTTTTTGAATGGAAAATCGCTTTTTCGACTTTTTTTTCGCGTCACCATGGGGTTCCCCTGTTTTTTTGAAATCGCGCTTTTCCCTGTATTTTTTTAGTGAATTTGCCATGCTTAGAGAAATAGGCGAAAGGAAATGGCGATTAAAAAGAATATCACTAATCCCCAAAAGAAAAAGCCTATGGCGACAGCGTCTCTGCTCTTTTCCGCAGGATCGGTTTCTGCATCCCTGTGGCGAGGATATCTGCTACCTGATGCTGCCAGCAGAAAAGCAAAGAGCAGGCCTATAATGATCAGGTCAATCCAGGGAATACCGTAATAAATCGGACCCATAGGTTCCGTGTACACGTCGAAGAGCAAAAGAATCAGGAAGACAACCAGGATAAATGTCCAATAAGAGCCCCACGGCCCTCTTCTGCGGAAGCCGTAATAAAACAAGCTTCCGACCACAAGTGCAATTAAAATAACGGCTAAAACTTCTAAGGCGGTAATCATTGGTTGATAGGTTTTTAGAAACATTCCACTCCGCGATGATCAATAGTAATTCGCTCGCTTTATTTAATGATCGAATCTCACGGTTGAGAAGAATGAATTCGGGGTTAAGTTTTTTATTTTTAAGATTAATCAACCGAGGACAATAATTATTCCACCCACCAACGACAGGCTTTCCAAACTCTTTCGATTACAGAATCAGGGAATGGCTTCTACAAAGTGTTGAAAAACAGGTCGCATTATTTTTTCAGCAGTCCAATGCCAATCATTTCTTCGGGAACGGCGACTTCCATTCTTCGGAGGATGGTCGGGGCGATGTCGGAGAGTTTTCCGTCGGCAACCTTGAATGCCTCGCCTGAATCGGAAACGAAAATGAAGGGTACGGGATTGAGGCTGTGCTCGGTATTTATCGAGCCGTCGGGATTGATCATATTGTCGGCGTTTCCGTGATCGGCAGTGACGAAGATTTCGTAGCCCTCTTGAAGTGCTTTGGTAATCACATCCCCGGCGGCAGTGTCGACCGCTTCGCAAGCATCGACCACCGCGTCGAAATTCCCCGTATGACCGACCATATCGGGATTGGCGTAGTTCATGCAAATGAAATCGATCTTTCCTTCTTCCACGGTTTCCAGTGCCTTCTTAGTGAGGCAATGGGCTGCCATTTCGGGCTGCATATCGAAGGTTTCGACCTTTGGCGTGGGGCACATGTGACGCTCTTCGCCGTCTGATTTTGCTTCCGCTCCACCGTTGAAGAAATAGGTGACGTGAGGATACTTAATCGACTCGGCCAGTCGCAGTTGTTTCTTACCTGCTTTCGCCAAAGCTTCACCCATGGTACCCGTGAGATTATCGGAACTGAAAAGCACCTTCACGTTTTTGAAACTCGAATCGTAAGGCGTCATGGTGATAAAATCGAGTTTTAAAGTTTTCATTCCTTCATCGGGCATGTCGCGTTGGGTAAGCACTTCCGTCA
>JAIVHP010000363.1:6503-10076 GCA_020201045.1 Flavobacteriales bacterium | reverse complement strand
TTTTTTAATTCGCTCCACAACCACTTCAGACTTGAGTCTTTCCGGCGACAGATAGAGAAATTTGGTATCGCCATACACGGCGTTGTCCAGTGCAATATCTATTTCCTTTCGCGAAAGCGAGCTATTTATGGCAGTGGCCTTAATGCCGATTTTTTTCAGATTCTGAACCTGATCGCGCATAAGCGCAATAAGTGGCGAGATTACAATACACACACCTTCCATGGCCATGGCAGGTACCTGAAAGCAGATAGATTTACCTCCGCCGGTGGGCAATAGCGCTATGGCGTCTCTCCCGGAAATAGCTGTTTCTACAATTTCCTGCTGCAAAGGCCGAAAACTTTGGAAACCCCAGTACTTTTTGAGTATGTCTTCTACAGGTGCTTTTACATCCATGATTTCAAAAACAAATTAACGATTATTTGCGTTGACTTCGGCGATGCAAAAAAACGTTCTATTTTGGAACTAAGGCACTATTGCATAGGAGCTAAGCGATGGTAAAAACCTAAGTGTCATTCGCACAATAAGTTGGGTGTGAATGTTTTGTGCTTGTTACCCATTTGGGATTTGACTATTTTTGCACTCCAGTAAATAAGGATATGATAGACACAGACACCATAGATATACAAAAGATTAAAGAGAGTAAAGTGAAGTCTATGGACTTTGCGAATTTGGAGTTTGGGAAAACTTTTTCAGACCACATGTTCATCATGGAATACAAGGATGGCAAGTGGCAGGAAGCCCGAATTCTTCCATACCAAAATCTGAGCATGTCGCCATCTGCATCTGTAATTCACTACGGACAGAGCGCCTTTGAAGGTATGAAAGCCTTCAAGAATAAAGATGGTCGATTCGGCTTGTTTCGCCCCGACAAGAATATCGCCCGGATGAATAAGTCGGCGGTGCGTTTGTGCATGCCCGAAGTTCCAGAAGATTTATTTATGGAAGCACTTACGCGACTTGTACAAATGGACAACTCGTGGATTCCAACCGAAGAGCTGTCTTCTCTTTACATCAGGCCCGTTTTATTTGCGGTAGATGATTTTATCGGGGTAAGAGCGAGCGAAACGTATCGCTTTCTAATTTTTACGTCTCCGGTAAATGCCTACTACACCAAACCGGTTCGGGTTAAAATAGAGCGACACTTCACCCGAGCGGCGAAGGGCGGAACCGGATATGCAAAAGCAGCCGGAAATTACGCCGGCTCTCTTTATCCCGCAAAACTTGCAAATCAGGAAGGCTACGACCAATTGCTATGGACAGACTCTAAGGAGCACAAGTATATCGAAGAAAGCGGCACCATGAATGTGATGTTTGTGGTAGACGGTAAATTGCTCACGCCCGAACTCGGTGATACGATTTTGGACGGTGTAACCAGAGACTCGGTAATTCAGCTCGCCAAAGACTGGGGCATAGAAGTAGAAGAGCGCCGCATAGAAGTAGAAGAAATTTTGACTGCCATGAAAGAAGACCGGCTCGAAGAAGCATTTGGGTGCGGTACGGCGGCAACCATAGCGCATATTGCAACTATCGCTGATGGGGATAGGGTTTACGAACTGCCCGCAGTAGAAGATAGAAAGCTTTCGAACAAACTCAGCAAATACTTTGTGGACCTTAAGAAATTTAGGGTAGAAG
The DNA here is from genome assembly GCA_020201045.1 of Flavobacteriales bacterium. Lineage (GTDB taxonomy): Bacteria > Bacteroidota > Bacteroidia > Flavobacteriales_D > Cryomorphaceae > JAIVHP01. The sequence goes on along the minus strand of JAIVHP010000363.1, from coordinate 8,444 downwards.
ATGAGCATAACTGGATGATCGAGTTGAACTAGATCTTCATACACACCAATTGAAATAGAAAAATCGCCTACGGGCGATTTTTTTTGGCCTATTTTTTTAGAGAACCCGATTAGATTCATTTTGCAAAAAAGGCTTCGAGTCGGAAGCTGTTATCGAAAAAAAAATAGATACTTCCAGAGAGCGCTGCTCGAAATGTTGATTTTCACAGAAACTCGGGCTAAACGTTCTTGGGATAATCGAAAAACTCGAGTTTGCCAGTTTCTCTCGATACCAGCTTCCATTCGTCGGTATCGAAATCGATGCAGCAAATACCGCAAGTGGGCATGTTTGATATTTGCGGACCGGCCAGGTAATTCACAATTTCTGTAAACCCCGGGTTGTGTCCGAAGAGAATAACGCTTTCCAGTTTGTCGTCTAGTCCGTTTATAATATCGAGTAGCATACTGTTGCTCGCGTGGTATATCGAAGGGATCTCAACGATTTTATCGGGGTCGTATCCGTAGTACTCCGCCATAATTCGCGCTGTAGAAATAGCGCGTTTGGCCGGGCTGCTTAGAAAGCGGTCGATTTTTACCTCCCGGTTTTTTAGGCGCTCACCCATGACGGGGGCGTCTTCAAATCCGCGGTTGTTCAGCGGTCGTTCAAAATCGCTCAGCCCGGGGTGGTTCCAGCTAGATTTCGCGTGACGGTTGATGTAGAGCCTTTTCATAGTTCACTTTTTAAGGGAAAAAATGCGAACAGCTGTATTGCTGTTCGCGTCAATAATACATCAACCTATCAAATTGTTCAACTCTTCTTCGAGCGGTTTTCTAAAAACAACCTGTCCATCGAATACGTCCATCACAAGCGGCTCGTCTTTGTCCACTTTTCCGGAAAGCAATTCTTTGGATAGTTTATTCAGTATCTCCTTCTGAATTAGCCGTTTCACCGGCCTTGCACCAAATTGCGGGTCAAAACCTTTTTCGGCTATATAGCTCACCGCATCGGGCGATGCTGCGAAGTCAATGCCTTTCTCGCTCAGCCTTTTCGACAGCAAGTCTATCTGCAACTCCACAATGCCCAGAATACTTTTTCTGTTTAGCGGCTTGAACATGATGGTTTCATCTATCCGATTCAAAAACTCTGGCCGCACCGACTTTTTGAGCAGGCTAAAAACTTCATTTTTCGTCTGCTCGGCCATCTCTTCTTCTTTTCCGGGCTGCATATTTTCGAAATTCTCCTGGATAATGTCAGACCCAATATTGGAAGTCATAATGATAATGGCATTCTTAAAGTTTACCTGTCGGCCTTTGTTATCGGTGAGTATCCCATCGTCGAGTACCTGAAGCAGGATATTGAAAACATCGGGGTGGGCTTTTTCGATTTCATCGAGGAGTACCACCGAATACGGCTTTCTCCTAACGGCTTCGGTAAGCTGACCGCCTTCGTCGTACCCCACGTATCCGGGAGGTGCTCCTACCAGTCGGCTCACGCTGTGGCGTTCCTGATATTCGCTCATATCGATTCGCGTCATGGCCTTCTCGTCGTTAAACAAATATTCGCTCAGCGCTTTAGCCAGCTCGGTTTTACCAACTCCTGTGGTACCCAAAAAGATAAACGATCCGATGGGTCTTTTTTCGTCCTGTAGTCCGGCACGGCTTCTTCTTACGGCATCGGCGACAGCAATAACCGCTTCATCCTGACCTACAACTCGCTTGTGGAGTTCGTCTTCAAGGTGGAGAAGCTTCTCGCGCTCGCTCTCGAGCATTTTACTCACGGGAATTCCCGTCCATCGGCTTACCACATCGGCAATTTCTTCTTCGTCTACTTCTTCTTTTATCATTTTAGAATGCGACTGCTCTGCCACGAGTTGTTTCTGAAATTTCTCCAGATTCTCTTCCGCTTCTTTTACTTTCCCGTACCGTATTTCGGCTACACGTCCGTAATCGCCTTCGCGCTCTG
>JAIVHP010000363.1:0-6464 GCA_020201045.1 Flavobacteriales bacterium | reverse complement strand
TTCTTCATTGAGCTCGCTGAGTTTTGCCTGGTCTTTTTCCCGCTTTATAGCTTCTCGCTCAATTTCGAGTTGCATAACCTTTCGCTCAATCTCGTCGAGCTCTTCGGGCTTGGAGTTAATTTCCATCCGGAGTTTCGATGCCGCTTCGTCTATCAGGTCTATCGCCTTATCGGGAAGAAACCGATCGGTAATGTACCGCTGCGAAAGCTCAACCGCCGATAGAATAGCCGCGTCTTTTATGCGCACCTTGTGGTGAGCTTCGTACTTGTCTTTTATACCCCTGAGTATAGATACCGCCGATTCGCGATCGGGTTCTTCTACCATTACCTTTTGAAATCGCCTTTCCAGAGCCTTATCTTTTTCAAAGTACTTTTGGTACTCGTTTAGGGTGGTCGCCCCAATGGCTCTCAATTCTCCACGCGCCAAAGCGGGCTTGAGAATATTTGCGGCATCCATTGCGCCTTCGCCACCACCGGCACCTACCAGGGTGTGTATTTCGTCAATAAAGAGTACGATGCGACCTTCGGCAGCAGTAACTTCTTTTACTACAGCTTTGAGCCGTTCTTCAAACTCACCTTTGTATTTAGCTCCGGCAATCAGCGAAGCCATATCCAGGCTGTAAACGGTTTTTTCCTTTAGATTTTCCGGAACGTCTCCACCTACAATACGGTGGGCAATTCCTTCGGCGATGGCCGTTTTTCCCGTACCGGGTTCACCGATTAAAATCGGGTTGTTCTTGGTTCGGCGTGTCAATATCTGCAGTACTCTTCTAATCTCTTCGTCTCGCCCAATTACCGGATCTAGTTTTCCGTTCGAAGCGAGTTCGTTAAGGTTCTTGGCGTATTTTTCCAGGGCATTGTACGTATCTTCCTGACTTGCCGATGTTACTTTCTGACCCTTTCGCAATTCTTTTATGGCGGCAATCAAACCTTTTTTGGTGATTCCCTGATCTTTTAATAATTGCGCACCGGAATCGTCGCCTTCAAGTATCCCCAGCAAAATATGTTCGAGGGAAACGAATTCGTCGCCAAATTCTTTGAGATAAGTAAATGATTTATTAATCGCGTTTTGTGCTCCGCGTCCGAGCTGCAAATTTCCGCCAGACACTTTGGGATACGATTGAATTTGTCGATCGAGGGTCTGATCGAACAGATTCATGTTTACCGATAATTTTTTGAGAATATAAGGAATCACGTTTTCGTCTACCTTCAGCATTGATTTGAGAAGGTGGGGAGATTCTATATTTTGTTGGCCATTAGCCGTAGCAATTAGCTGGGCATCTTGCAAAGCTTGCTGTGACTTAATGGTTAATTTCTGAAGATCCATTCTGTTGTAGTTTGTTTGTTTCAGTCGAAATATCAAAGATTAATCCGATTGAAAAAGTCGGAAATTTTGGCAAGTGGGAATCCAATTATCTGCAAAAATGGCGGAGCTTGAGCGGATAACAGGTCAAAATGACTGTTTATTATTACCTTAGAATTAAATTGTATCATAGCGCTATGAGATTCCTGCTCACTTTTGTTTTTTTCACCATGCAGCTTGTGGCTTTTTCGCAGTACTGGGTGAAATACCAGGGTGGTGACAATACCGATGAAACGCTCGCTATTGCTAGCGATGATGCAGACAACACCTACACTACGGGGTATTTTAGTACTGCGGCCGAGATAAACGGTCAAAACCTGGGTGTGGTTGGGCTCACCGATATGTTTCTTTCAAAAATTGACGCGGATGGAGATAGCGAGTGGTCTATTTCGGCAGGTGGCTCCGGTTCCGACAGGGGACTTGGCGTTGATGTAGACGGCGCGGGAAATGTGTTGGTTTGCGGTTTTTTTACCGGCTCTATGAATTTTGGAAACGGTGTAAGCATTACTTCAAATGGTAACTCTCGCGATATTTTTGTTGCGAAGTACAATGCCAATGGAATTGCACAATGGGCTCGTGCAGCGGGAAGCGCGGGGAACAACGACCGTGCAAACGGCGTGGCGGCAGACAACAGCGGAAACGTTTTTATCACGGGAGAATTTAGCGGCGATGCCGATTTTGGCGGCCTTACCATCAGCAGCCTCGGGGGAACCACCGATGCTTTCGTAGCCAAGTATTCGGCCGATGGATCGGAAGAGTGGGTGAAAAAGGGGAGTGGAGATACAGCCGACCGCGGATTGGCTCTCGTAGCCGATAATCAGGGAGATGTGTATGCCTGTGGAACCTTTAGTGGCGAAATAACCTTCGACAATACTTACACCAATACCATTCAAAATGCGCTGTTCTTGGTAAAATATTCCGCCGACGGCGATGAAGCCTGGGTGCGGTGGGCAGGTGGAAGCAGCCAAAGCATTGCCTACGATATCGACACCGATGGGTCTGAAGTGTTCATTACCGGAGATTTTGGAGAGAGCATTACCTTTTTTAGTGAAGCGGGCACCAATGTGCTAAACAGCGCATACGACAACTCCGTTTTCGTGGTGAACTACTCCGGAAGTGGAGCCTATCAATGGGGGCAGAGCCAGGGGAGCGGTAGTCCAGTTTCGGCAAGGGGAATTAGTTACCGAAACAACACCCTGGGGATAACCGGTTTTCACGAATGCACTTTTGAGTCGCTGAGCGAAATATACGGCGAGAGCCTTTTCAATTCAATCGGATTTCGCGATGCCTTTGTTATGCGATACACCAGCTCGGGAAATTTCGACTGGGCGCGGAATTTTGGATCGCACAGCGATGAAACTCCAACCGGAATTACTGTACTCAACGACGGGATAGAAGTAATTACCGGAGTTTTTACAGGAGATTTGATCTTTACAAAATCAGGGCCCGTAGATGGAGAAGTAAACTTGCTTTTTACACCAAATAGTGATCTGAATTACTGTGATGACCCGAGCTACGGCGAATTCGGACGATTGGCCGGCCCTGGGCAGGACGACGGGTTTACCATAAAAATCATCGATTTAAACAGGGAACCCTATGATTTTTACCAACGCTTCACCACAGATTGCGACCTATCTATTCCGGATGTTTGCATCGGCTTAAGCGCCAGCGGCGTTTCCGAGACTTGCTACGACTCGCTTATTGGTTGCCCGCCTTACAATATTTTCGCCATAAACCAGATCAGATCCATCGACAATAGGATAGGATACGAATACAACGTTACCTGGACGCCTCCCCAAACGGGTTCGTTTTCTGTAAATGCCCCCGGAGATGTCACAGCCACCATAACCAGCCAAGACGGGTGCTATGTAGAGACCGCTTCTGCGTATGTCGATATTTACCCCCCGGCGGAAACACCCCTGATAAGCGATAACCTGGACATTAATATCATGGCGAACAACACCCAATCAATTCAGCTTTGCCCGGGTGAAACCGTTGATATCTGGGCCGATTTCCCCGAAGGCTATACCTTTAATTGGAGTGGGTTTAATGTGGACGATGAATACACCAATAGCGATACCGTAGTTGTCGACAGCCCTGGAAATGTGAGCATCGCTGTAACCAACGAGTTTGGATGTACCGCTACAAACAGTGTTTTTGTCAATTACATTGAACTCCCACCCGAAGTAGAGTTGCCTTATTTGGTGTTCAACACCTCTGACGATACGGTTCGGATTTGCGAGAATAATAATGCGCTTGTTTCCACCTTCAATGGCCTGAACGACTCCATTGTTGAAAGTGAATTTTTTGATTGGACCTGGAGCGCTTCTCCCTCGGGTAGCATTTCGGGAGGGAGCAGTGCGGGTCTTGGGGTAGATTCTGCGGGTTGGTATACGGTGGAAGTTGAATTTTTTTACGAAGACAATATTTGCGTGGACGACACGGGGAGTTTTACTGCGACAGATTCCATTTATGTCATGCTTTTTCCGAACCCGGAAACGTTCTTAAACGTCGATGGGCCTGAGTTTGTCTGTGCCGGCGACACCTTTACAGTCTACCTCGATTACAGCGGAAATTTCGATTACAATATCCCTTTTAGCAGCGACCTGGAAGAAATTGAATTTTACGGCGATAGCCTCTTATTAACAGGATCGGGGTTTATAGGGTTTACCGTAGACTCTCTTAACGAATTCAACTGTGCGAGTTCATCGACTGGATCTTTAAATATTTCTCTGGCAGGGTCCGGGATTACAGGGCGAAACGGGGGAAAGTATCTATGTTACCGAGCCCGGGTTGTACTTTACCGAGGTTACTTTTTACGAAGGCTGCGCCCTGGTTTCGAATACCCTGGAAGTGGCAGAATACGCCACGCCGTTTATTTCGGGAATGGATGGAGTGCTATGCCCGGACGACTCGCTCGAAATAAGTATTGTGAGTACCGCAAACACCCAAATCAACTGGCTCGACCCGCTATCGGGAAGCGATTCTGTGCAGGTGGTTACACAGCCCGGTATCTATACCGCCGAAGTGAGTAGCTGTGGAATAACAAGTGAAGTTTCCATCGAAGTTCAGCTCAGCACTGACGAATTGGTGCTGGAGCAGCCCGATACAACACCGGTTTGCGAAGGCGATAGCATTTTGATTACAGCTACGCCGGGGTATGAGTCTTACGAGTGGAGTGGGGGAAATAACGGCGAAGAAAATTACTATTTTGAATCGGGGGTAATTCAAGCCACCGCAGTAAGCCAATACGGGTGCGAGCTGATTTCAAACCCATTGGAAATAGACTTTAACCCCCTGCCACCATCGCCTTCGTTTGAATTCGACTTGGTTTGCGAAGGTGAATTGCAAACGGTGGAAGTGAACGCTCCCTTCAGCCTGACTTATGTCGATAGCGATGGAAATGAAATCCAAAGCGATCCCATTTTTGAAATTCCGAATTTTACATCCGACACGGTGATTTACGCCTTTTTGTATTCGGAGTTTTGTACCGGGCCAATCGATTCGGTTCTCATCGGCCCAAAGCCCTTTCCAGATGTGCCTATTATTGCCACCGATGCACCCGTTTGTACCGGAACTGCGCTCAACCTGGTTGTGCTAAACAGCGATGGCGCTTCCGATTACATCTGGATTACCCCAACCGGTTCGCAACCCACCGGTTCTGATATCAATTACCAGGTAGCCGATATGGATAGTGAAGGGCTCTATCAGTGCTATGCTAATTTGAGCGACTGCCTCAGCGATACCACTTCTATAGAAGTAGAACTTTTCGAGACCCGGCAAGTGCAGCTTCCACCGGATACGGGACTGTGTATGCGTCCGAACTTTACCATTCGCGCAGATACCACTTATATGGAATACCTTTGGCAGGATGGAAGCTCCGACAGCCTTTTTCAACCCGAAGAGAGCGGCACCTTCACGCTAGTAGCCACCGACTACAACGGGTGTCAGTCTTTCGACGAAATGACGCTGGAACTCGTGGATTGCTCCCTGATTATCCCGAACGTATTTACCCCTAACGGCGACGGCCAAAACGATAATTGGCAAATATTTCTAGAACAACCGCTTTACTACGAGCTGGTTATATACAATCGCTGGGGAAGAAAGGTATTCGAAACCATTGATTCGGGGCTTTTTGGGATGGAACGCATTATAAAAGCGGTGAAGACTGTTCTGATGGGGTGTACTTCTACATCCTTAAAGCCGGGAATTTTGAAGGGGTCGATCTGGAAGAAGCCGGTCACTTAAGCCTTTTTCGCCAGTAGGGTTATCCGCTTGATCAAACGCAATCTATGCGTGTACGTTTCGGTGTCGGCGTTGTAGATACCGCGGTGATCAAAGCTGTCAATACGAACTCTTCCACTTGCGTGTATGATTTTACCCGGCTCTGTTACCATACCCACATGGGTTATTTTTCCCTTATCGTTTTCAAAATAAGCGAGGTCACCGGCCATTGACTCTTCTGCAAAAGCCACATCGTCGCCGTGCTCGGCTTGCTGATAAGCATCTCTGGGAAGTTGGTAGCCCATTGCGATAAAAAGCAATTGGATAAATCCAGAGCAATCTATTCCCAATACAGATTTACCACCCCATAAATAAGGAGCATTTAAAAATTTTAAAGAAAATGCGGAAATATCTTTGTACGCAACATCGAGGGTACTTCCATTGAAGCGGAATTTCTTTCCGCCAATGTCTAAAACTCCCTTTTCGTCTATACCGGGCAGGGGAGCACCAAGTGGAATGCACATCGGCACTCCTTCGTTGCAGTGAAGCAATCCGGTAGGCTCGGCCACTCTCTTCGCAGGAGCTGATTTGAGCCTTTCAAACTCAGTTTTTGAAATCTGATGGTGCTGCTTGCGGTCTATCCAGCAAGTGTAGCCGTCATCCAGAATTTCAATCAATATCCACTTGGGATTTTCGTCTTGCACTTTATACAATTCTCCAAAGAGAAGTTGGGTAACCATTTCTGATTTATCAGAGGGTTCACTGCGGCAAGGAACAAGGGGTAATAGGTTTACACCAAATTTCATTACGGTATCCACTTAATGTTTTTGAAGTTTGGCTTGCGCTTTTCCAAAAAAGCGTTTCGGCCTTCTTTGGCT
>JAIVHP010000362.1 GCA_020201045.1 Flavobacteriales bacterium | reverse complement strand
TTGTACGCCTCCAGGGAACCAACGCCGAAGAAGCTAAAAAACTTATCGACGAATCAGGACTCAAGGTACACTCTGCCGTATTGTTGCAAGAAGCTGCCGACAGCGTAAAGAGCGTGCTTAGCTAATTTTAGTTAAGGCGTTTAGATTTCGGCTGATTGGTGCAGTTTGTGGTATAACATAAGCGCATTGAGCTCGTTTACATCATATATGCCCTTAAACCGTTATCTCTTTATCGGATTTTTTGCGCTGGCCTTATCAGCCGTGGCTCAAACCCCTACCAATGTAGATTCGGTAGAGGGAAAGTACCTGCTTGAGACGATTGTGGTAGATGGTGACACGATGCCCGTGGTGACTCTTCGCACACAATACGTTTCGAATTACCGCAAATCGCGGAGCAAGCGCTACCAGCGAAAATGGTCGAAACTTCACCGCAACGTGGTAAAGACCTATCCCTATGCAAAAGTGGCCGGTGCGCTTATTACCGAGTACAACCGGAATTTGGAAGAGCTGGAAACCGATGCAGAGCGTGAAGTGTATTTAGAGCGCTGCGAAGAAGACCTGAAAGCCGAGTTTGAAGGCGATCTTAAAAAGATGACCACCAGTCAGGGGAGGGTGTTGATCAAACTCATCGACCGCGAATCTGGAAACACGAGTTACGAAGTGATAAAACAACTCAAAAGCGGGTTTACGGCTTTTGTATGGCAGGGTGTGGCCAAATTGTTCGGCACCGATTTAAAGGCGAATTACGATCCGGAAGGGAACGAGACCGACTATATGATTGAAGAGATTGTGGGGATGATTGAGTCGGGACAAATTCAGGTGGACAAGCGGGAAATCAAAACTCCTGCAGCCAGCGAAGTACTTGAGAATAAAAGCAAGCGTCTGGAGCGAAAAATTGAACGCCAGAAAAGGCGCAACGCCCGAAAGAATCCCTGAGAAACGTTAATTTCATTGTAGGTTTCTATTTAAATCGCAAGGCTAGAACAAAAACCAGGGTAAGGATGCGAAACCCGGGTCGAAAAAAATCGGTGGAGAGCTGTTGCATTATACCTGGGCTCCATTGTTATTTGAGAATCCAGATGTTCAACGAACTTTGCCAAAGTTCAAAACTTTGGCAAAGTTGAGCTTGAAATAAACGCGATGAAAATACCCGCAAAACTCATATTGCGGGTTTTACATTTTAAGGTTTACTGCGTTTTGACTAGGCAAAATTTGGCGCCACAACCAGGTCTTTGCTACCAGGAGTGTAAGCGTAAAAACCTTCGCCCGATTTAACGCCTAATTTACCGGCGGTTACCATATTTACCAGCAATGGACACGGCGCGTATTTTGGGTTTCCAAAGCCATCGTGAAGCACGTTGAGAATGCTCAGGCATACATCGAGACCGATGAAATCTGCGAGCTGGAGCGGTCCCATGGGATGCGCCATACCCAACTTCATTACGGTGTCTATTTCTTCTACGCCAGCTACGCCTTCGTGAAGGCTAATAATGGCTTCGTTTATCATCGGCATCAAAATACGATTTGCCACAAATCCCGGGTAGTCGTTTACCTCTACGGGTGCCTTACCCAGCTTTTGCGAGAGCTCCATTACAGCCGATGTCACTTCGTCGCTGGTTGCATACCCGCGAATAACTTCTACCAGCTTCATTACCGGTACGGGGTTCATAAAGTGCATCCCAATTACCTTGTCGGCCCGCTTTGTTTGAGCGGCGATTTTTGTGATGGAAATAGATGATGTATTCGACGATAAAATGCAGTGCTCTGGAGTCATGGCATCCAAATCTTTAAAAATCTTCAGCTTAAGCTCTACATTTTCGGTAGCTGCTTCTACCACGAGGTCGGCATTTTCAACGCCGCTTAGCATTTCGGTGGTGGTGGTAAGCCTGCTGAGGGCTTCCTTTTTATCCGCTTCGGAAATTTTCTCTTTGGCCACCATGCGATCCATATTCTTCTCGATAGTTGCCAGGGCTTTTTCGAGCGATTTTTCAGAAATGTCAATCAGGTTTACCCGATATCCGTTTTGAGCGAAAACGTGGGCAATTCCATTTCCCATCGTTCCGGCTCCTATTACAGCAATGTTTTTCATTTTATTCGTCGTTTTACTTTTTGCAATTTACTTGCCAGATCCTTTTAGGATGATAATGATGGTGTAAGCCATGATTTTAAAATCGATGGCCAGCGACATGTTTTCGATGTACAGCACGTCGTACTTAAGCCGTTGAACCATTTGATCTACATTTTCGGCGTAACCGTATTTTACCTGCCCCCAGCTTGTAATTCCGGGTTTTACTTTTTGCAAATGTCGGTAGTGCGGGGCAATTTCCACAATTTGATCGATGTAAAATTGGCGCTCGGGCCTCGGGCCCACCAGGCTCATCTCTCCACGCAAAACATTAAAGAACTGCGGAAGTTCATCGAGACGGGTTTTTCGCATAAATCGGCCGATTTTGGTGATTCGCGGGTCGTTGCTGCTCGATAGCTGCGGGCCGTCTTTTTCGGCATCAGACCGCATGGATCTGAATTTAAAAATTTTGAAAGGACTGTTGTGCTGGCCGATGCGCTCTTGTTTAAAAATGATGGCTCCCGGCGATGAAAGCTTTACTAAAATCGCGAGAATAATGTAAACCGGTGCGAGGACGATAATAGCCAGTAATGAACCGGCGAAATCAATTAACCGCTTTAAAAAGAACTGCCACGGGGGCATGATTTCGGTATTGATCTGAATGAGCGGAGCACCGAAAATGCTGCTCATCTTTACCGACCCGGAGAGAATATCGTAGATATCGGGGATGATCTTGATTTTTACGTTCAGCCCTTCGAGTTCGGTAATGATGCTTCTCAGATTTTTGTGCTCCGAGCTCTCTATGGCAATTACCACTTCTTCTACTGCCTTGCCTTTTACCACTTCGCTAATTCCCTTAAAGTTGCCAAGCCATGGCAGCTCTTCTTCCAGTAGGTTGTCCTTTCCATTTACGCTCACATATCCCACAAACTTAAACCCCGGTGCCGGCACCATATTTTCCATTTCGCGGTACACGTTTAGCGCTTCTTCGTTTCCGCCGATTATTACCGTGTTAAAGCCCAGCTTTCTTTTATGGATGCGTTTAACCGATTGGGTTGTAAGTGAAAATCGCAGTATAAACGTGAGGATAAAATGCAGGCTAAACAGCATTACCAGCGATTTGTAGTAGTACTGGTAATTGGCAATTTCATCGTCTAGAAGCACCAGAAAAAACAAGATGATTACCCCTGTGATAGATGCGAGAAGTACCTGCCCGAGCTCTTTGAGGCGGTGCCGCCGGTAAATGTTGTTGTACATCCCCAGAAGGGAATACATCCCTAGCCAAAATATGGGAATCAGCAGAAGCCCCGAGTAGAATTTAGTGTCGAATTCAAACGGGATGTTATACCCGAATTTCTCGGGTTCGATTATGAGCTTGCGGTACGAAAAAAAGATCGTCCAGGCCAGGGCAGAGCTAAAAAGATCTGCTATAATATACCGCGCTACCTGTGCCTGCCTTTTCATCAATTAATCAGGGGTGCAAAAATTTAATATTGTCGATGTAGATCGTTCGGTCTTCCTGTCCTTCTTCTATTCTACTTTCCAGAAAAATATCAAACACGTTGTTGGAGAACTGCTCGGAAATTTCATCGGTCAATTCCAAATAAACTTTCGTCCATTCATCGGAGGGATTTATTCCACCTGCGAATATTTTTGCCGACGGGTTGTCGCGGGTTATGATTCCGATATCTACCGGGTGGTTTCCCTTGAAATCAATTTCCATATACATATTGATGCCGGTAGGAAGGTTTGTCAAATTCCAGGTGGTGGCGGCGTAAAATACATTGGCTTCAGAGTTGAGATCTATTTTCAGGCTTTGTCCGCGGCTCACATCTTCGGGGGGTGCATCAATCACATTGAATTGCACATTGTTAGCTGGAAATCCTTCCAGGGTATTCCCGACGTTTTCAAAATCTTCGATAAAATAGGTGATTCCCTCGCTGAAATAGTTGAAGGTTATGGTGCTGTCGGTCGATATTGGAGTCACGGCATCGGGGGTAAGCGTGATGTCCCGTCGGTTTATTTCGTAAAAAGGATAAATTACCCTGTCGGTGGAAATACCGTTGTTTTTAATACCAGCCCCAATTGCCAGGCGGGTGTTTCCCGATTCGAGAATGGGGATAGTGGCCGGAAGCTCATAGGTGCCCACAAATATGCTGTTTGCGAAAACGGTAGCGTCAATTATTGCGTGCGTATTTGCCCCTTCTTCTGACTCATTGGTAATCAGATCTGCTTTTTCGATGTACAAAAAGCTGGGAATATCTTCTTCTTCATCGAAAATATCGCATCCGGCAACTAAAAGAAGAAGGGCAATGGTGTAAAGTATTCTCATAAGCTAACCTCGATTCGGGCAGGCCGCAAATTTATAGAAATTGATTGAAGCTTCACTACCCCTGTAAGGCGGTGAACCGCAAACAGAATTGGAACGAAAAAAAACGTTAAAGATTGCCCGTTTTTGTTCAGACATCAAAATTCGAAGCGGTGAGCTTCAACTTATCGACAATTTTATGGGCGATATCCAGCGCTTTATAGCCGTCTTCGATCGTTACGGGCGGAAGAACATTTTTGTTAATGGCTTCCGCGAAAGCGGTAAGTTCATCCTTAATGGGATTGTTTTCTTCAATTTTAGGTTTCTCGAAGAAAATCTCTTTTTCGCCCTTTCCATTGCCCAGGTCGATGCTCATTGAAAACGGGTCGACTTCTCCTTCCACATCGCGCATTTGTACAATTTCGGTATCGCGTTTCAGGAAGTCGACTGCGATGTAGGCGTTTCGCTGAAAAAAGCGGGTTTTCCGCATATTCTTCAGGGAGAATCTGCTGGCGGTGAGATTGGCCACACAGCCGTTATCAAATTCCAGGCGAGCGTTTGCAATATCGGGCTCGTCGCTCACAATGGCAACGCCGCTGGCCGAAATGCGCTTGATGTTGGACTTAACCACACTCAGCACAATGTCGAGGTCGTGAATCATTAAGTCGAGCACCACGGAAACATCGGTGCCGCGCGGATTGAATTGCGCGAGGCGGTGGGTTTCAATAAACATGGGGTTGTCTATGTGCTGGCGCGCCGAAGTAAACGCGGGGTTAAATCGCTCCACGTGGCCAACCTGCACTTT
>JAIVHP010000361.1 GCA_020201045.1 Flavobacteriales bacterium | reverse complement strand
GCCCTGCTCACTGGTATTGCCTGGGACCATATTAATGTATTTCCAACTTTTGAGAACTACTTGAAACAGTTTGAAATATTTGTGGATTTGATAGAGCCGGACGGGAAGCTCATTTATTTTGATGGCGATGACTATTTAAATGATATCGCGGCAAACGCAAAAAATGGAATCCAAAAAGAGCCTTACAATACCCACCCGCATACCATTGAGTCGGGGAAAACATTCCTGAAGGTGGATGACGGCCAAATTCCCGTTCAGATTTTTGGTGCCCACAACCTTCAAAATCTAAATGGAGCGATTGCAATTCTCAAGGCACTCGATATTTCGGAAGATCAAATTTATCGGGCACTTGCAGATTTTAAAGGCGCTTCTAAAAGGCTGGAGTGCGTGAGGGAAACACCGGAGTTTATTTTCTACAAGGATTTTGCGCACGCACCGAGCAAACTCAAAGCTACAACCGAAGCACTAAAGAACCAATATCCCAATAGAAAACTCATCGCCTGCATGGAGCTTCACACGTTTAGCAGCCTTAGCAAAGATTTTCTCCCGCTTTACGACGGTGCGATGGCCGCAGCCGATACGGCCCTGGTTTATTACAGCCCCGATGTTGTAGCGCACAAAAAGCTGGAGCCCATTTCAGAAGAAGAAGTGCACCGCGCCTTTGGAACGAAAAACCTGGAGGTGTACACCACAACGGAGCATTTGCTGGAGCGGATTGGATCTATGGACTGGAGTGGGAAAACCCTCTTGATGATGAGCAGTGGAAATTTTGGGGGAATAGATTTTGAAGCGTTGGCCGAAGAGCTGATTTAGGCCCCGGCCTTTCTCTTGTCTATAATCGATCTGAGCGCCGAAAAGAGAATGGAGTAAAATGCCGCCGATGCGATGAATAGAATGAGCACCATGGCGGTGAAGTTGCCAAGAGAAAAGAACGCGGGCACGTTATTTCTTATTTTTTCGTGTTGCTCCTTCGGTGTGTTTTGCAATTCGTTTTCGATAATGCGGTTCTGCATCACTTCAAAAAATTCTCGATCTATAAAGCTGTAGAATACGAATAGAAAAACGGTAATAAGCAACCCGTAAAAAGCGGTAATTCGCATGGCGCCGGCAGTTTGCTTTAGAAATCCCTGAGCAACATTTTCTCTGGGCCACACGGCGTAAATAGCCAGCGGAATAACCGCTGCGAGTGCCACGGCAACAAAGGCAATGTCTAACATTTCCCAGTTTACATTGGCCGAAAAAGCCAAAAGCCGCAATAGCACAAGGGCTACAGCGGCTTTAATGGCAGTATTTAAATTGGGATGTTTCCCCATCTTATCCATTCATCGAAACCAAAAACTCTTCGTTCGAATTCGTTTGTTCCATACGGTCTTTAATAAATTCCATGGCTTCAACGGGGTTCATGTCAGAGATGTGCTTGCGCAGAATCCAAATGCGTTGGAGCGCATCCTTAGACATCAATAAATCTTCGCGGCGCGTGCCCGAACTAATGATATCGATGGCTGGGTAAATTCTTCGATTCGAGATTTTGCGATCGAGCTGGAGTTCCATATTACCGGTTCCTTTAAATTCTTCGAATATTACTTCGTCCATTTTAGAACCCGTATCGATCAAAGCAGTGGCCAGGATAGATAGCGACCCGCCATTTTCGATTTTACGGGCAGCACCAAAGAATCTTTTGGGTTTGTGAAGCGCGTTGGCATCCACACCACCTGAAAGCACTTTACCCGATGCAGGCGAAACCGTATTGTAAGCGCGAGCCAATCGCGTAATTGAGTCGAGAAGAATGCACACATCGTGGCCGCATTCAACCATTCTCTTCGCTTTTTCTAAAACTATATTTGCGATTTTTACGTGTCGGTCGGCCGGCTCGTCGAAGGTAGATGCAACAACTTCGGCTTTTACCGAGCGCTTCATATCTGTTACTTCTTCCGGTCGCTCATCAATAAGGAGTATAATAAGATATACTTCCGGGTGATTAGCGGCTATGGCATTCGCCACATCCTTCAGCAAAATGGTTTTACCCGTTTTAGGCTGGGCTACAATCAATCCACGCTGGCCTTTACCAATGGGAGAGAATAGATCCATTACCCTTGTGCTGATGTTTTTGTTATTTCCGGCCAGATCGAACTTCTCTTTCGGGAAAAGGGGAGTGAGGTATTTAAAAGGAACGCGGTCTCTTACAAAGTCGGGGTTGCGTCCATTAATTTCTTCTACTTTAATGAGTGGGAAGTACTTTTCACCTTCTTTCGGTGGACGCACATATCCCACAACGGTATCTCCGGTTTTAAGGCCGAAGAGCTTTATTTGCGATTGCGAAACGTAAACGTCGTCTGGCGAATTTAGGTAATTGTAATCCGACGACCTTAAAAATCCATAACCGTCGGGCATGGTTTCCAAAACGCCTTCGGTAGTAACATGCCCGTCAAAATTGTAAAAATCATCGCGCTTTTTGCGCTGATCGGATTTATCGTGGCCGCCCTGGTCGCTTCTCTTTTGATCGTTTCGGTTCCCGTCATTTCGATTTCCGTCATTTCGATTTCCATCATTTCGGTTCTGATTTGACGGTTGTCTGTCGCTGCGGTTTTGATCGGGGCGATTATCGCTCGATTTTTGGCGATCTCTGCGCGGATCATTCCGATCCGAACCACCTTTTCGTTGGTCGTGTGATTGTTTGCGGTCGTCGCCGTCGTTGCTGCGCGTCGGAACACTTCTCCGGTTGTCGGGCCTGGATTTATTTTCCTGGGCCTTTGCCGGCTCTTGTTTCTTAGCGTCGGCTTTTTGGTTTGAATCTGGCTTTCCGGAACCGGAGAAAAGATCTTCTTTCTTTTCTTTTCTGGGCTGGTGAGCAGTTCGCTCCTTGCGCTGTGCCTGTGGCTTTCGATCGCCGGCAGGTTTGGGTTTTCCCTGTGCGGGTTTTTTACCCGCATCATCGGCTTTGTTTTCAGACTTGCTGTCTGCGGAAGCTGAGGCTTCTTTTTTTGCTTTAAACGACGGGTTTATCGCTTGTTCATCGAGGATTTTGTAAATCAAATCCTGTTTTTTGAGAGAGTCTGTGCGTTTGATGTTCAACTCTTTGGCTATGAGACGAAGATCGGCGACCTTCTTGCCATTTAGTTCAATTATATCGTACATCGATATGAGATAATATTTAGGTATTTAAATAAATTTGGATCGTTGGAATATTTGGCTCTGTGATAGAATTAGCCTTGACCAGTGCTGCAATGATACGACAATTTGTTGTACCCGAGAATAAAGGAGACAAAAAATTGAACAATTTCGGGTGGATATCTTCAATCCTGTGATTAAGTTCTATCTTCGTTTTTCTTTTCAATTTCAACTATGATTCAACGCGTACAGACTATCTATCTCTTTTTGGCGCTTTTAGCCGGTTTAGCAACATTTTTTCTTCCCTTCGCGCACTATTTAAGTGGAGATGTTAAGATTGGTGAATTTGCCATGTTCGGGGTTTTCAACGTCCAGAGCGATATGCTTGAGATGACGAATCCCTATCCCTTCCCAACGTATATCTTTGGGATTTTGATCAGCATTATTCCGCTTATTGCGATTTTACTATTTAAGAAAAGACCTGTGCAGATGAAGGTTACGCGCCTGGGTTTTTTGGTAAATCTCGGCTTTGTGGTTTTTCTGTTCTTCGCAATCGACAAAATAAACGAATCGGTTTTTGATTCTACGGCTGAAGTTTTGCACCACAGCGGTTTCTATTTGCCCATCGCGGCGATGGTGTTTTTATTTCTCGCTGTTCGCGGAATAAAAAAGGACGAAGCGCTGGTGCGTTCACTCGACCGGATTCGGTAACTACCGCTTCCCCAGCTCTACCACTTCCATTTTTGAAGGAACCCCTTTGTCCATATGGAACTTCACCAGTGTTCGCACCTTGTGGAACCCGTGTTTTCCGGCCGCTCCGGGATTTATGTGAAGAACATCTAGCGAAGGGTGTTTGCGAACCATGCATATATGTGAGTGTCCACATATAAAGATGTCGGGGTTTTCTTTAGAAATCACTTCTTTTACCCTGGGCGGGTATTTTCCCGGCCTTCCGGCGATGTGGGTGATGTAGATCTTTAGCCCTTCAGCTTCAAATACCTGGTCTAGCGGAAACTGTCTTCTCACCTCGTGGTCGTCGATATTTCCGTACACAGCTCTAAGTGTTGCAATTTCACTTAGTGCGTCCGTTACCTGCAGGTTTCCAATATCGCCGGCAT
>JAIVHP010000120.1 GCA_020201045.1 Flavobacteriales bacterium | reverse complement strand
GCTTAAACTTTCCCAAATAAAGAGATGTGGATATTGATGTATATGGCATTTGTTTGCCTTTGGAGAAATTGGAAATGGATGGTTAAATGGGATAGATCCCCATTCCGTAGAGACGGGATTTATCCCGTCTCAGGGGATTTATACCGTTTCAGCGGATTTATCCCGTCTCAGGGGATAAAACCTTTTTTATAGATGGGACAGTAGAGACGGGATAAATCTTTGTATAAGAGATGGGATGGGATAAAAGAGACGGGATAAATCCTGGAAAAAGACGGGATGGGATAAAAGAGACGGGATGAATTTTGGAAAGAGACGGGATAAAATGGGATTCTATTTTCCGGGATTAACGTATGCGTTTACGTCTTTTGCGGTGATTTTGTCCTGTCCCAGGATGATAAGGCGTTCCACCACGTTTCGCAGTTCGCGGATATTGCCGGTCCAGTTTACCTCCTGGAGGGCATCCATGGCAGCCGGTTCAAAAGATTTGCGGGCAATTCCCTGCTCTTTGCAAATCATTTCCAAAAAATGGTTTGCCAATACGGGAACATCGTCGCGCCGTTCGTTTAGCGGCGGAACTTCAATTAAGATCACGCTGAGGCGGTGGTAGAGGTCTTCGCGAAAGTTCCCTTCGGCGATTTCCTTTCGCAAATCCTTATTGGTAGCCGATATAATGCGGGTGTTGACTTTAATTTCTTTGTCGCCTCCTACCCTGCTAATGGTGTTCTCCTGAAGGGCTCTTAGGACCTTGGCCTGCGCAGAAGCGCTCATGTCGCCTATTTCGTCGAGGAAAAGCGTTCCGCCATCTGCCAGTTCAAATTTTCCCTTTCGTTGCTTAATGGCCGATGTAAAGGCTCCTTTTTCGTGACCGAATAATT
The DNA here is from genome assembly GCA_020201045.1 of Flavobacteriales bacterium. Taxonomy (GTDB): domain Bacteria; phylum Bacteroidota; class Bacteroidia; order Flavobacteriales_D; family Cryomorphaceae; genus JAIVHP01. The sequence continues at coordinate 7,259 of JAIVHP010000120.1, read as the reverse complement.
CGCTCTCGATTAACTCGGATGGAATGGCCGCACAATTCACTTCTACAAAAGGGGCTTTGCTGCGCTGACTGAGCTCGTGAAGCTGACGCGCCACCAGCTCCTTACCCGATCCATTGGGGCCGGTTACCAGAACCCTTGCTTCACTGGGAGCCACTTTTTGAATCATTTCTTTGATGTCGGCCACAGCCTTTGACTCGCCGATAATTTCGTACCCCTTAATTTGCTTGATCTTTTTGCGCAGGGTTTTGGTCTCGGCTTCCAGGTGAGATCGGTCGAGCGCATTGCGCAGGGTAACCAGGGTCCGGTTGAGATCGAGGGGTTTTTCGATAAAATCGTATGCCCCCAGTTTGATGGCTTCAACCGCTGTTTCGATGTTGCCGTGGCCGGAGATCATTATGATTGGGGTTTCTACATCCGCTTTAAGCGCCTTTTCGAGCACTTCCATCCCGTCCATCTTGGGCATCTTAATGTCGCAGAGCACCACGTCGTAGTCGTTCTCTACAATTTTTGCCAGACCTGCGGGTCCGTCTTCGGCCAAATCGACCGTAAACTTTTCGAATTCTAAAATTTCTTTGAGGGTGTTGCGAATGCTTCGCTCATCGTCAACAACAAGAATGTGGGCCATGGTTTAAATATTTCCTTTGAGCACGTCAAAAAGTACGCCTTCTTTTAGGGAGTACCGACTCAACCTAACTTCATCAAAATTTATTTCTTCCATTACCACCCGGGCTATCAGAGCCGACATCACAATCATTCGGATGCGGATAGATACCATCCCTTCCATAAGCTCCCGCTGGTTGCGGTTTGATTTAACGAGTTCATCGAGATGCGCCACCAATTGCGGATAGTCGAATACTGCGGAGGTAAGGTCTTTTGTTTGATCGAACTCGCCCTTTCTATGCGCGAGTACATCGCTAAACGTATCGAACGAACCCGATGAGCCAATCAGGATCTTCACATTCGCTTTGCGGCCCTCTTCGAGCGCTTCTCTAATGTTGTCGCGAATGTATTTCACAATTTTCGCTTCCGTTTCAGGAGAGATGGGGTCTTCGGGGGAGAATTTCTCGAGGAGTCGGCTCACGCCAATCTCGTAGCTTTTTTTCCAGGTGATCTCTTCGGAATTGGCAATAATAAACTCGGTACTTCCACCACCGATATCCATGATGAGCGCGGGTTCGCCTTCTTTAAGGGCTCCTGCCAGTTGCACCCCCTGAAATATCATTTGCGCCTCTTTAATTCCATCGATTACCATTATGGTAATGCCAAAAAGTTCGCGCACGCGGTCTACAAATTGCTGCTTATTGGAAGCATTTCGAACGGCCGATGTGGCAAAGGCCAGAATGCGATCGCAGTATTGGTTTTTGATTGCCGAAATCTGCGCTTGCAGGGCAATAAAGGCCCGGTCCATCGCTTCTTCGGTAATATAAGCCTTCTCGAAACTCCCCTCTCCGAGCTTCACGCCTACTTTGGAGCGGTAAACCGGTTTGTATCCGCCTTTATCGTCTACTTCTGCGATAAGCAGGTTGAAGGTGTTTGTTCCGAGATCTATGATGCCTACTTTCAAAATTCCATAATTTTAAGAGATGCGTAAAGATAAAATTTACCCGATAACTCTGCGAGTGATAACCTAAGCGATCAGGCTTTAAATTTGAGCCACTTCCACAACTCCTTATAGGTAATTTTTTTACCGTACATGAGAATCCCCACGCGATATATCTTTCCTGCGAGCCACACCGCTGCGAGAAATCCAAGAACGAGCAATGCCATGGAAAGGATGAGTTGCCAAACCGAACCTACATCAAAACCCATTGCCACGCGCACCATCATCACAATTGGCGACGTAAGCGGAACCTGCGAAAACCAAAAGACGGCATTTCCCGCGGGATTACCGAGGGCAAATTCGGCGACGATAAACCCAAAAACCAGCGGTATGGTAATGGGAACCATAAATTGCTGGGTGTCGGTTTCGTTGTCTACGGCAGCGCCCACCGCGGCGAATAACGACGCGTAAAGCAAGTATCCACCAAGGAAGTAAAAAACAAAAATGCCCAACATCAGCGGCCAGTTGATGCGGTATAGAATCAACTCGGCGATATCGCCTATAAAGGCCTGACTCATCGCATCTTTGGATGTTGACTCTGCCACTTCATCGGTTACCTGAACTTGCTGCATAGCCGTATCTACGTCCATCATTTGCGGAAGAATTACCGTGCTAAAAACGGTAACGAGAATGGTAGTGAAGATAATCCAAACCAGGATTTGTGTAAGCCCAACCATCGCCACGCCCACAATTTTGCCCATCATAAGCTGAAAGGGCTTTACCGAAGAAATAATCACTTCCACAATGCGGTTGCTCTTCTCTTCCATTACACCGCGCATGACCTGCACACCGTATAAGAAAATAAACATGTAGATGAGAATGGCAAAAATAAAACCGACGATGGCCTGCTCTTGCTTAGACGATTCGGTGCCGTCCTTGGCGTCAATACTCACCAATTCAAGGTCGGTACGGATGCTGTCGTAAACACTCTTGTCAATTTCGTTGATCTTGAGCTTTTCGTTTTCAATGACTTTTTCTACTTCAGACTTGATATAGCTCCGCGCTTTGAGGCTGGGGAGTTTCCTAAAAACGAGTTCAGCTTCGGGAAAAGTGACGATGTCTTCGCGGAGAACGAGCATGACATCATAGGCGCTGGAATCGAATTCGGCGTTTGAAAGTCCCTGCGTAGTATATTGAAACTTCACCTGCGAAGTTTCCTTAAATTCTTTGGTGAATAGGGTTTTGCCGCTGGGAAGTTGAGGGGTTTGATCTACCACAAGCACCTTGTAAACCGATGAATCGCTCATCCCGAGAAAGACACCCAGCGCAAACAAACCGGCGATGAGTATGGGCCCCAGGATGGTCATAACGATAAACGACTTCTTTTTTACCCTGCTCAGGTATTCCCGCTGAATAATGAGTTTTGTTTTATTCATCGCTGTCCGTCTTATTTTCAACCACTTTAATGAAAATGAATGAGTACTTTAAGCAAATCGTTTACCGTGGCACCGTTCAGGAGTCTGATTCGGGCAATGGCAACTTTATCGCCAATTACTTTATGGCTGATCAACTCAAAATTCACCCAAAGGGCATTGGTAAATGCGAGCATTTCGCCTTTGAACTCCAGGTCGTAAACGCCTTCTTTAAACTTTTCTTTCACTTCGGCCACAGGCCCTTCCAGCACTTTTTTCGAATTATTTATCAAGGCGATATGCGTACAAATTTCTTCTACCGAACCCATATTGTGGGTGGAGAGCATAATGGTGGTTCCGTTTTCTGCCAAACGCATGATTTCGCCCTTTACCAGGTTGGTATTAATGGGGTCGAAACCGCTAAAGGGCTCATCGAGAATGATAAACTCCGGGGCGTGCATCACAGTAGTGATAAACTGTATTTTTTGCGCCATCCCTTTGGAGAGCTCTTCTACTTTTTTGTCCCACCACGACTCCACATCAAATCGCTTAAACCACTCGGCGAGTTTTGCCTTGGCTTCGGCCTTTGACATGCCTTTGAGCATGGCGAGGTAGAGCGCCTGCTCTCCCACTTTCATCTTTTTATACAGTCCGCGCTCTTCGGGAAGGTAGCCGATTCGGGCAATGTGCTTCGGACTAAGTGGCTCGCCGTTAAAGAGAATCTGCCCGCTATCGGCACCGGTAATTTGGTTTATGATTCGGATCAGGGAAGTTTTCCCCGCACCGTTTGGACCGAGCAGTCCGAAGATGCTTCCTTTTGGAACATCGAAACTCACATCGGTAAGGGCATCGTGGCCGGCATAGGTCTTGGTGATATTCTCTACCTTGAGAATGTCCATAATTGGAGTTTGGTTTTGAAGAAGGCAAATCTAAAGTAAAAGGTGGTTGTTCAAAACGGGAAGGGCTATCGAATTTTGAACATTTGTTTGGTTTTGGAGGTTGGGTGCTGGCTGTTGGCTGTTGGGTGTTAGCTGTTGGCTGCTAGAAGCCACAAGCTGCATGCTGCATGCTGCAAGCCGCAAGCCTGAAGCTAGATGCCGCATGCCGCAAGCCAAAAGCCTGAAGCCTGTAGCCTGTAGCCTGTAGCCTGTAGCCAGCAGCCAGCAGCCAGAAACCTTAAACCGAAAGCAGAAAGCCGGAGGCCTGAAGCCTGAAGCCTGTAGCCTGCAGCCAGCAGCCAGCAGCCAGCAGCCAGAAACCTTAAGCAGAAAGCCGGAAGCCTGAAGCCAAAAGCCTGAAGCCTGCCGCCAAAAGCCCAATAACTAAAACACTATTTACCAAAAACTTCTAGAATAGGTTTCCCGGTAGCTCCGCTTGGCAATGGAATCCCGAAAAGCATAGAGAGCGTAGGTGCGATATCGCAAATATGGGTCTCGCGGTGGGTCTTACCCGGGGTTACTCCCTTTCCGTAAAACATGAGCGGCACATGGGTATCGTAGTTCCACGGACTTCCGTGTGTTGTGCCGACATTGCTGTAACTGATCCACCCCGATTCGCGCACCCAGGTTACGTCGCCGGAAAATACGGGGTATAAACCGCGCACCAACTTATCGGTGGGAAATTGATTGGCTCCGCCCCAGATGAGTTCTTTGGATGGGTATGCGGCGTAAATGCTCTTTACTGCCGTGAGTTTCTCGGCCAGCTTTCGCGAAATATCGAGTACGTCTACTCCTTCTTCGGCCAGAACAGCCCGATCGAAGAAGACTTTATTGTCGTCTACTTTCTCAATGAGGTCCATCCCTTTCGGGTGAATAGATTGCAGGAGCGAATCGAGTATGGCCATATCGCCTTTTTCGTCGACGTATCCCGCGGGGATTTGATTGTCGATGGCGTATTGGGGAACTTCGGCTGCGCCGTGATCTGAGGTGATGAAAAGCGTGTAGTTTCCCTCTCCCACTTCTTCGTTCAAAAACCCGATAAACTTTTCGATTTCACGATCGAGGCGGATGTAGGTATCTTCAATTTCCATGGCCCGCGGCCCGTAGTTGTGTCCGAGGTAATCGGTAGATGAGAAGCCGAGCGCCAAAAAATCCGTATCGGCGTCTTTCCCCAGGTCTTCGCTTTTTACCGCTGCTTCGGCAAACTGAAAGATCAGGCTGTTGCCGTGTGGCGAATACCTCAGCATATTGTTTAGTCCATTCGATTCTACCAGCCCCCTCAGATCTTTTGGGAAAGTAGATGCTTCTTCGCCTTCCCAGGCATACTCGTAAGGGTTTTCATCGGCCAGGCTCGATGTGTATTGATCTGCAGGGAGGAGCAAACCCCAACCTTCGTCTACGTAATGGTCTACCCACTTTTCGGCGTTAAAATCCACTACCCAACTTGGCAACTCATCCGCAAAAAACGAACTGGTAATAAAATCGGTGTTTGAAAGCCAGTAGGCACCATCGGGGACGTGACCCGCCGGAAGAATGGCGCCGCGATCTTTTATGGAAACCCCAATCACTTTTGACCGGAAGTTTGATGCGAGCTTGAGCTCATCGGTAATGGTGGTGGTTTTGAGTTTTACGGGGCTCATCTGCCCATCCGCATTTTGGGCGCCGATGGTACGCACAGATTTATCGTCGGTACAGTACACCACTTCCTTCACCTGCGGATCGTACCAGTTGTTGCTGGCGATGCCGTGGACAGCCGGAGTTGTTCCGGTGTAAATGGACGCATGGCCGGGGCCGGTGTAGGTGGGCATGTAGGAAAAGTGGGTGTTGGCCGCGTAGAATCCGTCTTTGATAATAAGGTTCAGCCCCCCTTCTCCAAAGGAGTCGCGGTACCGTTCGATGTAGTCGCTGCGCATTTGGTCGACGACCAATCCCACAATAAGCCTGGGTTTCTCATCGGGATTTTGGGCGAATGCCAAAACAGTAAAAAGGGTAAAAAGAATTGCCGATAAAAATTTCATAGAAGGTGTTTTGAAAGAAAGTACAAGAGAACCACGCATACCACCACGCTCACGGCGATATTTGCCCCGGCCCAGATCCACTTCCCATCCTGCAAGAGGAGAAGCGTTTCGTAACTAAAGGTTGAAAAGGTGCTGAAGCCGCCGCAAAACCCGATGACTACAAAAGCCGAAACCATTCCCTGCACACCTGTTTTTGCGATATAGCCAACGGTAATACCCAGGATGATACAGCTCAAAATATTCGCCGCCAACGTACCCACAGGGAGCTGGGTTGGAAAAAGCGAAAGGCTCCATTTACCCACCAAAAAACGGGCTACAGAACCGAGGCCACCCCCGACGAATATCAAAACCAATTCCTTCACGCTTTCTTCAGAATATAGTGGTTTAAAATGCGGTACACTCCCCAGCCAATTGCGAATCCGAGGATTCCACCGCAAACAATATCGGCCGGATAATGAACCCCCAAATATATTCGGGTGTAAGAGATTAAACCAGCCCAAATAAAAATCCAGTATGGTGGTTTCGTTAACTTTTTGTTAAGCACCAGGAACACCAAAGTTGCCACACCAAAAAAGTTTGTGGCATGCGAGGATACAAACCCATACAAGCCCCCGCGGTAGCCATTTACAATGTGAACCATTTCGGCGAGGTCGTGGTTGCGCGATGGCCGGTACCGCTCAAAGACATTTTTAAACAACTCTACCGATATCCGGTCGCAAAGGGTAACCACCACCGCAACACCGAGTAAGATCCAAAGCACAACCCGCCAATTGTATGCCCGCTTTATCATAAAGATCAAAAGCAGGTAGATGGGAATCCACGTAAGCTTATCGGTCATTACGTACATGGGCTGGTCTAGCCAGGGTTGGTGTAATCCGTTTAAAAACAGAAATAATTTCTGATCGATATCTTCTAAAAAGGAAATCACGAATTGGGGTTTAAGGTTTTCCAGATGGCATCCTTAAGTTCGGTGAGGCCTGTTTGAGCGACAGATGAAATAAACAGACAGGGTAAATCCGGGAGGGTTGGAATAATTTCGCTTTTGAGTTCTTCGTCGAGCATATCGCTTTTGGTTACGGCCAAGATGCGCTCCTTATCGAGGAGTTCGGGGTTATACGCCTCGAGTTCCCTCATCAGAATTTGGTATTCGGCGGCGATATCTTCCGAGTCGGCGGGCACCATAAAGAGGAGCAGGCTATTTCGCTCGATATGCCGGAGAAAACGCAGCCCGAGCCCTTTGCCTTCGCTGGCGCCTTCGATGATACCGGGGATGTCGGCCATGATAAAAGAGCGGTGGTCGCGGTATTTCACAATTCCCAAATTTGGCACGAGGGTGGTAAAGGGGTAATTG
>JAIVHP010000119.1 GCA_020201045.1 Flavobacteriales bacterium | reverse complement strand
TACCCATTTACGGTATTGGCATTTAATCTTCACCGAGTTTCTCATCGGCCTGCTTGCGCGCTTCGGCCATAATGGCATCAGCTCTTTTATCGGCTTCGCTCTCAAGCTTCCGGGCCTTCTCTTTTGCTTCATCGCGAATTTTCTTAGCTGCAATTTCCGCACCTTTTTTAGAGATAGGGTTCTTCGCATCGTCTATGAGCTTCTGCGCCTGCTTATCGGCTTCGCTTCTCAGCCTATCTGCAGCCTTTTTGGCTTCCCTTTTTACCTGATCTGCTCTATCCTGTGCATCGGCGAGAATCTCATTTGCTTCTTCGCGGGCTTTCTCTTTGGCGTCATCGACTTTCTCATCAATTTCTTCCTTCACTTTCTCCTTGATTGCGTCTTTTGCTGCGTCCTTCACATCACCGCCTTCCATACCGGCAAAGGAAGGAGTAATGGTTGGGTCGTAGAGGTCTTCGTGAACGCGAACGTCCATATTTATAAACTCTCCCATTTTCATAGAGCCTCCCAGAAAGGAATTCGCCTGGGCGAGCAATCCTTCGGCCATTTTATTAAAATCGCCGCCCAGAGATTTTCTCGGGATTTTCATTTTCATGTTGTAATCCAATGTTTCGTCGAAGCTGGTGTACCCCGAAACGGTGGCTGTGATATCGTTGAGCTTCATATCAAAAGGATCGGTGGTAATCTTTCCATTCTCTATCACAAATGTCGTTCGGATGGGGTCAACTTCCTGTCGGGCGAGCTGCGGCGACTTTAGTGTTTTCGACAATTTACTTAGGAACTTCCCTCCTTCCAGCACGATGGCAGAAGTGTTCAGCGTCCCTCGGCCATTCATCGTTTCGTAAATCGGCTCCATATTGTTATTGAGCTGGGTAACAAGTGTGCCGTCCAGGGTTTTGAATTTCACTTCTCTGAGCGCTGCAATTTCATCCTGAATAGCAATTTCTCCGGTAATATCCGAGAGGACAATTTCATCGTATAAAACTTCTCCGATCGTTGCGGTCAAAATCACATCGAGATTTGCCGGCACCAAAAACGGATCACCGGAAGCTGTTGTATCTGCGATTTCCGATTCTACATCTTCTCCTTCGGTAGAAGTAGAATCTTCGGGCATAAATTTATTTACATCCAGGCGATCTGCTTCGAAATTAAACCGACCCTTGAGCAAAGTGTCTGTAAGCGCGTAGGCAACGTAATTCTCCATATAACCGTCGAAACTCATATTGATTTCTTCGTAAATCAACTTAAACGTTTCTACTGTAAGCTTTTCGGGGCTGAAGCTCATTTTTGCTTCGGGGATTTCGGCTCCAACGTCTGTGTCGCGGTAGTTAAAGCTTTTGAGCTCTGCACCCCCGTCGGCTTCAAACTCATTAAACCGCTGGTTTTCGATGGAACTCAGGGCGCCAATGAGCTTAAAGTGTGCTGAAAGGTCGCCATTGAGTTCAAAATCTTCATCAAGTGGAACGACATCTTTAAAACTTCCCAGATTGAGATCGGCGTCTACGCGAGTATTGATGTGTGGGTCGCTCATGGGATTCTTCAAGGCAAGTGTTGCGTGAACTGTATTGGGGTCTGTTGCAGATTTACCCAATTCCATGTGGAACTTGGTTACATCGACGGTGAGCTTGTCCATATCGTTTCCTTCCGGACTTTTGATATGGGTGTCGATCTGAATATTCTCAATGCTCTTTGGCAAATCGGGGTATTGAATGCGGCCTTTGTCTACCACGAGGTCAATTCCAAACCCGGGCATGGAATTGTCGTTGTACACTCCTTTTACATAACCGCCAAAATCGAGGGAACCATCTGCGGTAACACCTTCTAAATCTGATGCAAATTCTGCCGGAACCAGCGACAATAAGGCGCGCAGATCGTTGTTTTGGGTAGAAAAGGTCAAGTCCATGTCAATATCGTCTTCGGGCATGGCCAGCCAGCCATCAAACTTTAGGATAAGCTCGTTGATATCGAGCTCATTCTCCATAAAAGTAAATTTCATATTGGGCAGATCCATGGCGATATCTGCTTTTAAGTCGGCTTTGGTTTTGCGCACGTATTTTACGCCGTCGTACACTACATCTGCCGATTCCAGCGATGTATTTGTAAAGAGGGTAAAAACGTCTTCTGCAAAATTGCCTTCACCGGTGTGGTTCATTCCAGCTAGCTGCAAGCGCATCGGCAAGGTGGCATCGTCGTACACAAAGAACCCGTCGAAAATGCTGTATTCTTCTATCGCCAGGTTCACGGGTTCTGAAGCGGAATCGGGCTCTTCCACGGCAGTGGTATCGGCTGTTTCTTTGGCGATGTCGTAGTTTGCCGCTCCGTCTTCGCGAACCAGCACCTGAATTCTGGGAGATTCCAGCGCAACCTTCTTTATTTTAATTTGATCTCCGCTGATTACACTCATGAGATCGACTGTTAAACTCAAATTTTTCATCGAAGCGAGGGTGTCCTGCTCAAAGGTTTCTATGCCTACCACACTGAGTTCTTCAATCCCGACGGAGAGGTTGGGGAAGTTTCGGATCAGTGAAAGACTTACATCGTTAAATTCCACCCTGGCATTTAGGTTTTTATTGGCTTCTTCCTTCACCAGGTTCACAATTTTGCCCTTAAAGGCAAAGGGAATAATAAGGATGGCCAGGAATAAAACGACCACAATGATTCCGATAATTTTTAGTGCTTTCTTCATGTTTAGAGTTTCTGAAAATTGAGTTCGCCTTCGCTTTTAGCTATAATGGTTGATACAGTAGCATCTCCGGTAACATTCACAACGGTTCTGCACATGTCTAAGATACGATCTACGGGGAAAATTATTGCAATCCACAGCGGGTTTAATCCAACGCTTTGCAAAACAATAATGAGCATAACAAGACCCGCGCTGGGAACCGCCGCCGAACCGATAGATGCCAACGTAGCGGTTAATACAATGGTGAGCTGCTGCCCCAGGCTCAGGTCTACCATGTGCAACTGAGCCAAAAAGATTACCGCAATGGCCTGGTAAAGGCTGGTTCCATCCATGTTTACCGTTGCCCCGATGGGCAAAACAAAGCTGGTAATATTTCTGGAGACCCCGATATTTTCTTCCACGCACTCCATGGTAACGGGAAGGGTTGCAGCGCTGGAGCTCGTTGAAAAAGCGAGAAACTGCGCCGGGCTTATTCGTTTGAAGAACCCGGTGTAAGTAAGTGGCTTCACTACGGTGCGGGCAATAACCGGGTAAAACACAAACACCATAAAAGCCAATCCGCCAAAAACGACGAGGGAATAACTTCCCAGCCCCTTGAAGATCTCAAACACCTCGGCGGGCGAATCGGCCATATTGGCCAGTACCCCGGCCATCAGTGCAAACACAAAAAACGGCGCCGCCCGCATCACAAAATCCACCATTTTGAGAAAGACCTCGTTGGTGCCTTTTACAAATTGCTTTACCTGACTCACATTTTCTTCGGGCAAAACCGCCAGACAAATTCCAAAAAATATCGCAAAGAAAATCACCTGGAGCATGAGCGCATTATCGGATATGGACAAAATTATGTTTTCGGGAACCATATCTACCAGGAATTGAAGCGGACCTTCGTCTTTTTTCTTCTCGGCATCCTGCAGTCTCTCTTGTGCGGCAAGGTCGTTTTCATTGGCAGATAATTTCTGCGCTTCAGAGAGGTAAGAAGCGTATTTTTCATCCTGCGAAAACCGCTTCCCATCCTTAATTTCCACACCTTCTTCCATGGCCCACAGCTCGTATGAAATGCGGTTTTTTATCCGCGTCTCATCGTCAACCATCGCGCCGGGCTTTATAACATTCACGAGCAGTAAGCCGATGGCCACGGCAGAGATGGTGGTAATAAGGTAAATCCCGAGAGTTTTTGCGCCCAGTCTGCCGAGCTTCGAGATGTCTTTGAGATCTGAAATACCCGAAATAATGGAAAATAAGACCAGTGGAACAGCGATGAACTTTAAGAGCCGGATAAATATCACTCCAAAGGGATCGATCCAATTTAAGGTGAATTCATTCCAGCCCAGCGCACTTGCCGCGAAGGCCCAAACAATTCCCAATACCAATCCAATAATAATTTTCCAGTGCAGGGCGAGTTTACTCATATTCTTGCAGTGCGATTTCTAAGTTTGTGATCGGCCAGAACCAGGGCGGCCATAGCTTCTACAATTGGCACAGCTCTCGGAACCACACAGGGGTCGTGCCGTCCTTCTACCTGCACTTCCGTTTTCTGGCCTTGTTTATTTACAGTGTTCTGCTTGCTTTTTATGCTGGCAACGGGTTTAAAGGCAACGCGAAAAACGATGTCCATGCCGTTTGATATTCCGCCCTGCACCCCACCGCTGTGGTTTGATGTGGTAACAACGCGCCCATCGCGGGTCTCGAAAGCGTCGTTGTGGTCGGAACCTTTCATTTCTGCGGCGGCGAATCCACTTCCAATTTCAAACCCTTTTACGGCATTAATGCTTAGGGCCGCTTTCCCCAGGTCGGCGTGGAGTTTATCGAAAACCGGCTCTCCCAAGCCCACGGGTGCGTTTTTTACAATACAGGTAATCACTCCGCCCAGCGTATCTCCGTTATCGCGCGCTTCTTCCACAATTTTGCGCATGGCCTTAGCCGTTTCTTCGTCGGGGCAACGGAGCTCGTTTTCCGCTTTAGACCAGTCAATTTCTTCTTCGGGAACGCGGAGTTTCACGCTCCCAATTGCACTCACAAAAGCGCGAATTTCGGTTTTATCGAGGGCGAGAAACTGTTTGGCTATGGCTCCTGCCGCCACCCGGGTAGCCGTTTCGCGAGCGCTGGAACGCCCCCCACCGCGGTGATCTCTGCGTCCGTATTTCTTCTCGTAAACAAAATCTGCGTGCGAAGGTCGAAATACATCCTTCAGGGTGCTGTAATCTTTCGAACGCTGATCGCTATTTGGAATCAAAAAAGCCACTGGGCTCCCCGTTGTTTTCCCCTCGTAAATACCCGACAAAAACTGCACTACATCGCTCTCTTTTCGCTGGGTGGTAAGATCAGACTGTCCCGGTTTGCGGCGGTCTAAATCTTTTTGAACGGCGTCTAAATCGATGGGAAGCCCGGCAGGGCACCCGTCTACAATGCCTCCAATAGCAGCTCCATGCGATTCACCAAAGGTTGTAAGTCGGAATAGCTCTCCGAAGG
>JAIVHP010000011.1 GCA_020201045.1 Flavobacteriales bacterium | reverse complement strand
CGATCGTTTTCAAAATAAATATCGCATACCATCCGCGCGGGCTCCGTTTTGGAATTACGGGTGGAACGGCGCGTATTTTGTAACGATTTGCACACATAAACATGAATGTTATTTCGGAAACGTCATCAACCACAAAATGGAATTATCCGAAATCGGAAAAATCGCAAATTGGTGTTGGTCCCAAATCCCAAATCAATTTCCATATGCCACATTGAACGAATACATTGTAATGCCCAATCACCTGCACGGCATTGTGATTATCGACAAACCCACCGGTGCGGAGGACGTGACGCATGTCGGAAATACGGGGAATTGTACAATTTCCCCGGAACCCGGCGGAATCACCGGTCATCACAACCCCATGTTGGGCGGAAATTTAGGGCGGATTATTCGATGGTTCAAAGGCCGTACAACATTCGAGTCGCGCAAAATTAACCGCCATTTTCAATGGCAAACGCGTTATTACGACCACATCATCAGAAACAATAGATCCTTTAGAAGCATAGCCCGGTACATCGGCAAAAATCCCGAAAAATGGGAGTAGGATATGTATTTCAAATGTTAAATTGACGGAAAATGTCTGGTGGCTGATTGTCAAACCTGCACAAAAAAAATGATGAGAAAAGAGAAAACGCCACTCTTGTTCCATCAACGCGACCAAAATCAAAATTACCTCGATCGGCGCTGCTTCACTGCAGTGTAAACTTACCGCAACCGATAGGAAATACCCGCATTTATTCCATAAAGGGCGTAGGTTTGCTTTTGTATGCCCCTTTCCGTGAGGGAGCCTGGCATGTACCTTACTCCCGGTTGAATATAAAGCATCGTTCGGGTTCCCGACTGGTAGCCAATTCGAACGCTTCCGGTATAACTCAACCCAAGGCGGCTGTGAAACATATTTGTATTCTCTATACGCACTACCACGCCTTCACTATCTAGCATACTCCCTGTGCTACGTAGACGGACATTAAACAGGACCCCGGCTTCAAGGGCCAAACTCCAGCGGCCCAAATCGTAGTTATAGCCTGCTGTTACGGGTATATCGATAAACGTGTACCGGTTGATGTGATTGACTTGTTCATGGTGTTCGGTAGAAACCAGTCCGGTGCTGTAAATCAAGGTAGAATCTCCAGACTCTCCAATATGAATATCTGAAACGTAAGTTACGAGTTCTTCCTCGTGGGTAATGCGATCCAACTCAAACCGCTCATTGATGCGGGTAAAAGATGCCCCGGCGGTAAAATACCAATTGTTCTGCAATTCGAGTGAAACGCGAAACTGCGCATTGGCAAACTCCAGGGGAGTTTCGGTGCGCAGACGCTGCCTGGTAAAAGCATTCCACCCGGGGTCGGCAGATTCAATTTGCCTCCCTACAAATCCAGCTCCCCCATCGACCAGAAGGCTGATTTCTGGCCGATTCGAATTATCGGATGGATAAAGGTCGTTTTCGGGGTTTTCTAAAAGATCGACAGCACGGGATTCCCAATCAAATTGAGACGCGGGAATGGGGGTCATCAAATCGCCGGAAATGGGAATTTCGTCAATTACGGCCACCCCATCATCAAAGCCGCCCTGAGCGGCTTGCGAATCTTTGAAATTGCCAGCGCCATATTCCTTGCTGGTTATTTCGTTTCGCGTGAATAATTCCGATGAACTTCCAGCAAGCTGAACATCTTCGGAATTGCGTGAATCACTAACCGTCTCTTCGTCAAACGAAGAATTTCCTTGATGCGCTTTACCAACTTCACCATCACCTCTGGCTTTGTTTGTGGGAAATTCCTCTTGGTGACCGAAATTTGAATGTGTATTTTGATTGTCCCCTATTTCTTCGGCGCTATTTTCTTCGCGCGAATTTAACTCTGAAAGCGGAAGAGAAACTTCCGAATACCGGGGAGTATAGGTTTTTAATGCATTTGAATTCCCGGCATCTGTAACGGCATACCACGCAGAACCGATGAGAATAAAAAGCATAAGCAGGCTACCAAACCACCAGTAAAACCCAGCCCTGCTCCTATCAGAATCCATTCTCGACTGCACGCCTGCCCAAATGGCATCGGTATCTACGGGGCTATTATACTCGCCCAGCTTCTCGCGAAAGTGTTTATCGAATTCTCTGGTATTCATATCCGTATTTTTTCTTGTTCGCGAACCTTCATTTGAAGGATTTTTCTCGCTCGCAGCAGTTGCGAGCGTGAAGTGCTTTCAACAATGTCTAACCTTTCCGCAATTTCAGCATGCGAAAAATTTTCAATTACGGCCAGGTTAAATATCTGTCGATATCCGTCTGGCAGCGAAGCAACGAGTTCCATAAGCTCTTCCGCACCCAGTTCTGCTATGGCGTCGGGATAGTCGCCCGGAACATCGGGCATGTTTTCAAAGTCTGTTTCCCGGGAAACCCAGGATCTATCCATTGCATTTAGTGCTGTATTAATCGTAATTGTTCGCATCCATTGCTCGGGTTTTCCGCGTTCCTTGTAGTTGTTTTTCAAACCTTTTAGAATTTTCACCAAGGCATCTTGCACGATATCCTGAGCATCGTATTCGTTACCGGTGTATCTTTTGGCCACCGAAAAGAGCATAGACGAGTAGCGCTCCACCAGGGTTTTCTGATGAAGCGCTTTGCCTTTCCGGCAACCTATGAAGAGCTCTTCTACGGTCATTCCATTTCAAAATACCTATATATCCCGCAAAACCCTAAAGCTTCCGCTGATAGGCGAATTGGGGAAATAATCGTTGGATGTAGTAAAATCTACAACCCCGGAAAAAGTACCTTCGATAAACTCACCTACTTCGCCATATTCGGTTATGGTAATGCTTAAATCTTCACACTCCCCGATAAAACAAGAACCCGAAACAAGGAATAGCGGAACGTTGGGATCTGTAGCATAATCGAAGTAATTGAAACTCACATCGGCGTCTGTATATTCGCCAGTAGCAGCTTCGGGTATAGAAATCCGGAAATTATATGGGCTATCCTGGGCGCGTAGGAATACCCTGTCAAACTGCACGTATTGACCGGGAAAAGGGTAGAAACGCTCCGTTCCATTCCAGACAAGACTCATGTATGTTTCCAAAGGTCCATCACAAACCACCACAGTTCCCAGGTCTATTGCTGAATTGGTGGCTTCTATTGTCGAAAAGCTCTCTCCCGTTGTGTAATCCACTACCCCGATATTAAATTCTGTTGCACCACACCAGGAAAAAGTTTGCTCAAAGCTTCCATCTGCATCCGGGAAAATAAATTGACATCCCTGTGGCCAGCAAATTTGAATTATGGCCTGATTGACAGCATCTCCATCGCAGTTGGTGAGTTCTCCCGAAAGGGTAGTTGTTGAAATTTCATCGGCGCTCACTTCAATGGTCCCGAGATCGGTATCATCGGAAAGCGGTGGAATATTTTGCGAGTAGACTGTAAAATTACACGCGTCGCTCACCATCAGAATTAATGATTCTCCGGCCGGTACAAGGCCCGAAAAAACACCGTTTGCATCAGTGTAACCCATAGCGGCAGTATTTTGGGCGGGATAGAGAACACTCACCTGATTGTTTGCCAGTGGTTCGCCATCTGCATTAAAAACAGTTCCTTCCAAAAGCACCGTTTCGAAGCTTTCGTTCACCGACCAAAAAGAAAAATGCGAAACCTGTCCGGTATACATATCTCCATCTTTCACGGCTGCGCCTTCTTCCCTCCAGTAACCCGATTCCTCATCGAAGTGCCATAGAGCGATAGATTCCGGGGCATCTCCTACCATTTCCTGATGAAGCGGAAAATGAACCGTTGCCATCACGCCATCGGCAATTTGCAGCGGGTCGCCATTAGAAGCAATGAGATCAACACCGGTAATGCCGTAATTTTTCAATGCCACTTCCTTGTTTTCCGCACTTATTCCGTGGAAGGCGCCGGGCATCATAAGCTTGGTTTCAGGCTGCAGTGGATCCATCCATCGCGAAGCGATTGCCACCGTTCCTTCGTAGGTGTCGCCAGATGAAGTGACGAAGCTATTGGGTTCAAAAACGATAGAAGCTCCATCTGCAAGTTCAATGGTGCCGCCTTCTGTGGAACTTATCTGCCCATTGTACTCTCTGGGCATAAGTGTTAGAGTAGTGTAGTGTGTTTGGTTGTGCTTCGGCACTACACGGCGCGAAGCGTGCCAATAGCCCGGGTGATCTACGTGGATATAAGCTCCGCGGGTGTTCAGATGAACATTGCGAAACATGAAGTAACCGTCGTCTGTAGTGTAAGTAGTTTGATCGCCAATGTGCACAGGAGCACCTGAAATCGCGGTTCCAGCTTCACTTAAAATCTTTCCGGCTACCGTTCCGTTTACGTAAACGACTGTGGGCTCGAAGCCGGATGACGTACTCGTAGAACTTACATCTTCGGTGTCTTTTCTACAACCGACTGCAATCAAAAGAATGCTAAAGAGAATCAACAGGTTTTTCATGGCGAGAGATTTAAAGGTAGACGAAGTGCCTATCTAATAAACAGACGCAGGAGCGATTTCGCTGCATCACTTATTAAAATTAAGTATATCTGGTAATAAACCGGGTTAAAATAAAACCGGGTGTTTTAAAGATCTCTCAGTATCCAGAAAAGATTTTTCAGTATGCAGATATAAATAGGTCCCGTTTGCACGGGAAATTGTAGAGACGCGATTAATCGCGTCTCTACAATTTCGCGTATATCCCATATATCGCGTGTTTCCCGTTTATCCCGTATTTCCCAAATTTCCAATAATTCACACACAACCGGCGGAATCACCGGCCACCACAACCCCATGTTGGGCGAAAATTTAGGTCGGATTATTCGATGGTTCAAAGGGCGTACCACATTCGAATCGCGAAAAATCCACGCCGATTTTCAATGGCAAACGCGTTATTACGACCGCATCATCCGAAATAAAAAAGCCTTCAAAACCATCGCCCGTTACATCCGGAACAATCCAAAAAAATGGGCAATAGATCCCTTATATGATTCGTGAACATGACGGCCAACCTGAATGAAGCAATAAAGGCGGTACTTCGATATACACACACGCCCATTTCCAATTTGCAGCGAATTATAAACCTTTCCTATCTTAGCCATTTGCAGACACATAGATCATGAAGAAGCTGCTTCTTTTCCTTCCCATTTTATTCATCGCCTGCCAAAACGACGATGAAGAAACTCCGATTGAAATAAAGCCCAATCAGGAAATTATCGATGAATACCTGAACATCTCTTTAACAGATATTCCAAATTACGAAACGGTGGATTACCCCGTTCACTACCACCCGTTGACCATAAATTTTAACAATATACCGGAAGATAACCCCACAACAGATAAAGGAGCGCAATTGGGTAGGGTACTCTTTTACGACATAAAGCTCAGTATAAACAACACCCTATCCTGCGCATCTTGCCATCAGCAAGACATCGGTTTTTCCGACGCGGCCAGATTCAGTTCGGGTTTTCAGGGCATAGGCACCGTCGTGCACAGCATGCGGTTGCTCAACACCCAGTTTTTTGAATCGGGTGAAATGTTTTGGAATAAGCGAGCCAACACGCTTGAAGATCAGATTACAGCCCCCATTAAAGACCATATTGAAATGGGCTTCACAGAAGAAAACGGCGGTTTAGATAGCCTGATAGTAAAGCTTGCAAATGCTCCCTACTACCCCATTCTCTTCAAAGAAGCTTTTGGAAGTGAAGATATTACCGAAGAAAGAATGCAGAAATCAGTTGCTCAATTTGTAAGGTCTATCGTGTCTACAAACAGCAAGTTCGACGAGGGGTTTGCCCAGGTATACGACCCGGCACTACCGAACTTTGGTATACAAAATCCCTTTCCGAATTACAGCGGCGCTGAAAATCGGGGTAAACTCCTGTTTTTGAACAGACCTTATCCAAATGCCCCTTTTTGCGCCGGATGTCACCGACCACCAACGTTTGCTTTAACATCGGTTGCCACCGGAAATGGGCTAAATGATGAACAAACGGTGGTATTCAAGGCTCCTTCTTTGAAATCGGTAGCGCTGGAAAATAACTTTATGCACGATGGCAGGTTTTCAACCCTCGAAGAAGTTGTTGAGCACTACAATACAGGCGTTCAAATCGGTCCGGCCACCGACCCATTTCTAATCAATTCAAACGGCGAACCGCATCAACTCGGATTTACAGAACAAGATAAAGCTGAGCTGGTAGCCTTTTTGGAAACTTTGACCGATGAGTCAATTGTCGATGATCAACGGTTCTCCGACCCCTTCAAATAAAACCCATTCGGGCTTATAGAAGGTTGAGATGAAGAAATGGGATTATGTTTAAGTCGCTCCTTTCATTGAAGCTTATGGCTTAAAATCTACCCACTTTGGGTGACTCAAATCCCCCCACATTGGGGTGTTGTTTACGGCTTCCACATTTAGCATCTTTGATGGATTTCCTCCAACACTTCCCGGTTGGCAATATGGTGCAAGGTAAAATATGGCGATAGCAGCATTGAATTCTGTTCTATATTTGGCTTCAGCCAAAGTGTCTACCAAAAGCATATTGAGAAGTTCAAAAAAATATAGATCTCATTCTCCATCCAAATTTCTATCGGCTCTTCAAACAATGTTGCTTTGGATGGTTCTGCTGTTTTTCTCTACCCTAAATCTTCAGTCGCAGGACTACTTCTTCGACAAATGGGAAGTGAAGGACGGCTTGCCGCAAAACTCGGTAAATCAAATCCTTCAAACTTCTAACGGATACCTATGGGTGGCGACCGAAGGCGGACTGGGTCGGTTTGACGGGTTGAAATTCAAGACATTTAATTCGCAAAACGTCGCCCCTTTTAGCAGCAACCGCATTGGAGTGCTCCAGGAAAACGCCAATGGCGACTTATTGATTGGAAGCTATAAAAGCGGATTGGTAATTTACCGCAACGGCGATTTTTTCAAACCCGACCTGCCTTTTGTGGGGGGCAATAGTTCCGTTCGAGAAATCACCCCAGATGGATTTGGCAGACTCTGGCTGGCATTTTCTGAAATCGATACCCTTATTGCCCTAAACGCCGATACCTACGAAATCATTCCGACAAATGCAGCCCTTCTACGCAGACCAACTCACTCCATTTTCAATAATGAAAAACACTTGTTTTTTATTGGTGGTAAGGAATTAGATATCCGAGACAGCCTGATGAGAAAGGCAACCGATGTGGAAAGTCCGACCTGGAATTCCGATATCCAATCTATTCTCTCTCATCCGGATGGCGATGCGCACTGGATAATGGAGAACGATATCCTTCACAAGTTAAACAAGACGAATTTTCTGATTTCCGGAACTTACCCTATTCCCGATGAGTACAACTCCGACTCAACCATCAGCGTATTTGAAAAAGCCGGTGGCAAAATTTATATCTCGTATTTCAACAGCTCCGAAGTCATCATTTTTGATGCTAAAACGGAGTCATTCAACCTTTTGAAACTCGATGAAATTTGTGAAAACGGCACCATCCAGCACGTGTACAGCGACAGGGAAGAAAACATCTGGCTCGCCACCAATATATGTGGTTTGCTGAAATTAAAGCCGCCCCGATTTACCTATTTAAATGTCGACGGAGAGCCATTCGACAAAACCACATACGCCATTTTTCGCGATAGCTTAAACCGGATCATTGTGGGAACCCGACAGGACGATATTCATATTTTTGATGAGAATCTGAACTTCATCGAGAAACCCGAGTACTTGAAAATCAATGGTTCTTTCATAACTTCTATAGAAGAAAATAACGGCGTCTTGTTTTACTCGGCTGTTGGAAGACCACACTTAAACAAATGGAAAGGAAAGGAAGAGTCTTTCGTTTATTTCGATCAACAAAGGCAGGAACAGGTGATATCCTTATTTGAAGACAGTAATAATGAGCTTTGGATGAGTACGGCTTTGGGTATATACCGGTACGAAAGAGATTCGCTGCATCTTGCACCCAACCTAAAAGGTGAAAATACGAAAGGCGTAGTTAGCTTTGCCGAGGATGAGAAAGGCGTGCTTTGGATGGTGGGAGAGCAGGGATTAATGGGATACGAACTGCGAACCGAAAAAGTAATTTACGAATCGTCTAATCGCGAAAGCGGAAACAGATTTTTCAGGGGGTTGTATGTAGATAATGATGGATTGGTATTCACGGGATCTTATGGTTTTGGGCTTTCCGTGCTCAGGGACGACAGTTTGTACCGCCTTACTCAGGCGCAGGGTCTTCCCGAAAATGTAGTTTCGTCTATCACCGAAGATGAAAGCGGAAACATTTGGCTCACCGGAAACAAGGGAATGACCCGGTTAAAAAAAGAAGCGCTGCTGAACTACCTAAATGGAGACGTCGAAAAAATCAATACGGTGCTCTACAACGAACAGACCGACGGGCTGCTTTCGGGCGAATTCAACGGTGGGTTTCAGCAGGTAAAATGTCACCTGGGAGGAGAGCGATATATTTTTGCCTCGCTGAAAGGTGCTGTGGTCGCCGACTTTGCCAATATGTCTTTCAACGAAGCTGTTCCACCAGTGCATATTCAGGAACTTAGCTACAGCGACACGCTCATAGCTGCAAATGGCGATGAAGTGCGCCTTCCATACGCCGATAGCCGGATGGAGATTTCCTTCACGGCGCTGAGCTTTGTCTCCCCCCAAAACGTGCGCTTCAAGTTTATGCTCGAGGGGTATGATAAAAACTGGATTGAAGCCGGAGCCGATCGCAAAACCGCATACAGCAAAATCCCACCCGGCGACTACATCTTTCGCGTTTTGGCTTGCAACAACGAAGGAGTTTGGAATGAAACGGGCGACTCCATCGCTTTATCCATCGTTCCACCATTTTTCATGACTTGGTGGTTTAGATCGGGAGTGCTGATCTTAAGTGTGCTACTCAGCATTTTCGCAGTGTATAAAGCCGTAGCGGCAAGTCGCAAGCGCGAGCGACAAAAATCGGCCATGATGGACATTCTCCCCGATCTGGTTTTTAAATTGGATAGAGATGGCAAATACCTGGATCTTTACGGCCGACCCGCGAATTTTCCGGTACCTACTGAAGAGATAGACCAAAAACGAATCACCGACTTTTTACCGGGTGGAGTATCTGAAGAAGCCAAAGAAAAAGTGAGGCGTGCTATTGAGACAAACGAAATGCAAGAGTACACATACAATGTGGGTCAAAACAACGGTGAAAAAAGGTATTACGAAAGTCGATTTATCTCCATAGACGCTCGTGAAGTACTCTGCATCATTCGCGATATAACCGAAAGCACACGAGCCCAGACAAAAATACGGAAGGGAGAAGAAAAGCTGCTAACGGCCCTTGAAACTGAGAAAAAGCTGCTCAAGCGAATAACTGAGCAGCAAAAGCTACAACTGGAAGCCATTGTAAATACCGAAGAGAAAGAGCGGGAGCGGATTGCCAAAGACCTGCACGACGGCATCGGTCAACTTTTATCGAGTGTAAAAATAAACCTTGGCGTTGCTTCAGAAATTATAGTGAATACTCCGGCGGCGGAAAAACTTCTCAGTCAGTCAAAAGCAACAGTTGATCAGATTACCCGCGAATTGCGAAACATTTCATACAACTTACTTCCGCCTTCTCTCGAACAATTCGGGCTCGCTTCGGCCATGGAAGAAGAGGTGAATCGACTAAAAGGCAATCCCGATCTATTCATTCACTTCGATTCATCTATCCGCGATCAAAAATTCTCAAAGAAACTGGAAGTTGTATTGTTCAGGGTGTTTCAGGAAGTGCTAAACAATGCCGTAAAGCACGCGAAGGCAAAAGAAATAACCATCCAACTCATTCAGCATCCCCATCACATTATGCTGATGATTGAAGACGACGGTGTAGGTTTTAATCCCGAAGAAGCCCTAATCAGGAAAGACAGTAGCGGACTGAAAAATTTAAATTCGAGAATAGACCTGCTTCAGGGAAGTATAAATATCGATTCAGACTCAAATGCAGGAACGAGCATTACCATAGAAATACCCCTTTGATATGAAAAAAACCATACGACTCATGATTGCAGACGACCATCAAGTATTGCTTGATGGCCTGGTAATGATGCTGAACAGCAGCGATAAAATCGACGTGGTAACCACCGCATCAAATGGGCGCGTAGTACTTGAAAAGCTTCCCGATTGCGAAGTAGATGTTCTCCTGATGGATATCCAAATGCCCGAACTGGATGGGTATGAAACCGCAAAGATCGTTTCTGAACAACACCCCAATGTTAAGGTAATCACCTTGAGCATGCACAGCGAGCGAATTTACATCGAGCGGATGTACGACGCCGGGGTATCGGGATACTTGCTTAAAAGTGCAGGCAAGGAAGAGATTATCACCGCAATTGAAAAGGTTTACGGCGGAGAAACTTACTTCTCGTCAGAAGTTGCCGTGGCCATGCTGTCAAAACCCGGAGGTAAAAAAACGACTATTACCGCTTCGTCGCTGACGCGGAGGGAAAAAGAAATTCTCGGGCTTATTGCATCGGGAATGACCAATCCCGAAATAGCCGAAAAGCTCTTTCTCAGCACCGATACCATTAAAACCCACCGCAAAAACATGATGCGCAAACTCAATGTGAATAATACAGCCGCTCTGGTGAAGTTTGCGCTGGAAAACAAAGGTTAGTCATACAAAAAACTTATCTCAAACAGGCAGTACCATCTTCTAAACAGCACACTTTGAGATATCTAATCTAAAAACAACGTGAGAACCCACTTTAGTGAATTCCCACGCGCTCTCTATAAAAAACAGTTAAACAGAATGTCTTTTTTCGATCTCAACTACTGTAGTCGAAAATTGAGTTGTAAGGTGTAAACCGAATCAACGGGTTTGTTTCCGGCGGTCGCTGGATTCCAATTCGGCATTTCTTCGATAAGCTCAAGTACCGCAGTGTTAAAATCGGTGCCCGGAGATGCTATTACGGTTGTTTCGCCAAGGCTACCGTCGGACAATATTTTGATTCTCATTTTTAAAAGTCCGCTTGTTCCCGTGATGATGGCATTTTCTGGAAACTGTAGATTATCGGAAATATATTGGCTAATATTCGCATACTTACCATCTAAAGTAAATGTTGGAAAAGTGGTGAGCTCAACCGCCTTTGTTGATTCGCCCGCTTCCACGAAAGATTCGTTTAATGCAATTTCGTTAAAGTCTTCCTGGCTTCCATTGGCGCTGTAAACCTGCGCCTTCAGAGAAACACTGGTCATAATGGAAAAAGCAATTACCAAAATGGTTGCTTTGGTGGTGGCCAAGATTGTGTTTGAATTTTTCATAATGTAAAGGTTAGCGGTTTTTGTGTATTCAACATTCCAAATGTCGTACAAACCAAAGCCTTATAAAAGACCACTTTGGGGTATTTTCGCAAAATACCCACTTGGGGGGATTTCAATGAATAGCGAGCATCTGCACCTGTTGAACTACAAGCATCGCCTCTCCCCAATCGACCAACTACCAACTTTTGACCGCAAATCACACATTCAATTCGATTAAATTTGGGCTATCGTATGCAGTCGCTGCTTACACCACACAGCCCCAGATCGAATTTAATTCTTCGCAGAATTCCGTTCAAGATAGCTTACCGAAAAATGCCTTAAATATCGAAGAAGGCATACTTCGAAGAAGTGGGGAAAATGCGCCCTGGATAGCTTCAAATACAGACGAAGAAAATACCGCAACAGCTTGTGCAGACGGCATAGATAATGATGGGGATGGACTCATCGACTGCGATGACCCGGAATGTCAGGAACTCAACGATAACATCGGGTGTTCAACATGTTTTAACGATGGTCTTTCTTTTGCAGATGAAGTTCTAGACTACTTCAACAATTGTTCGAACAACACCAATACTGATTCATCCGATGCCATTGGTGCGCCCGATGGACCAAGTGTTTCCCTTGGAAATGGGGGTTATGTCACACTGCTATTCTCTAACAATACCCTTACCAATTCCGGGAATTCAGACCCCGACTTATTCGTGTTTGAAGTTGGCCCTTTGGTAGAAGCTTCTACCATCGAACTGCGCCCACAGGACGACGCTACCGAAACGATTTTGATAGATGCGGGAATAGAAGATGTGGACGAGGACGGGTTTTATGAGTTTGGAGGTATTGGCGGCTCAACGGCCAGCGTAGATATCGATTCCTTTTTTGACGATATAGCGGCAGGAAGCGTATTCTTCGATGCCATAAAAGTTGTAGATGTTCCCGGCAATTGCTCTACCAGTTCTCCAGGTGCCGATATCGATGCCGTTTGCGCCCTATCGAGCGTTCCGTGTGATATTGGTGGACCATGTGATGACGAAGATGAAACGACCGAAAATGATGTTTTCGATTCAAATTGCGAATGCGCAGGAACGAGCATTTACGACTGCCCTGAGTTGAATGTAGACAATGGCGATCCTTGCGAAATTGAAGGTGAACCCGGAGAATATGTGGACTGCACCTGTTTACCAACCGACTGTAACGGAACTCCAGGCGGCTCTGCAACTGAAGATGATTGCGGTGTTTGCGACGATAATCCCGACAACGACAATACGACGTGTGCTGCTCTTGTTGATGGTGTGGTGAACTCTCAGGCGCTCTGCATTGAATCAGGTGTGGTGATTCACGCTTATGAGCCCGGAACATCAAATTTGATTGAAAATGTGAATGCAACCGTTGATATCAATGGGAATTTTGCTTTTGAAATCACGCTACCAGGTGCGTATGACCTTTTTATAAAGGTGGATGGACACCTGCGAGATGTATACGCCGACATCACCTTAAACACCGGTTCTAATGATCTGGGCACCCTTAGTTTCATTGCCGGCGATATAAACAACGACAACAGCATAAATATTCAGGATTTCTCTCTCTTCTCAACCGCTTATGGCTTCAACGAAGATGATGATGCATTTAACCCTCTGGCAGATCTCAATTGCGATGGTGTTATTAGTATCCCCGATTTCTCGCTATTTAGCTCAGGTTTTCCAGCAGATGGCGTCCCCTTACCAGAAAATGAATAGAAATATATTGTAAAATCATAAACCACATTTCAGCTAGTGAATTATCGTTTGCTGAAGTGTGGTTCCTTTGTTTTTAGGCGATGCGCCGCTTCGAATCGCGAAGGCTTATGCAGAACAAACATTGCTCTTTCAAAACTTTGGTCAGTTCAGATGTGCGCGCCGCCTTTAAAAATAAAACCTTCTCTCTCTCTCTGAGTTTATTGGAAATTAAACGACTTTTAAAATAAGGCTTATCTGTTTTCCAACCAGCACATTATCCACATCGCTGCCTTCGTGAATAAAGAGCTTTGTTTTACGGCTGTTTTGTCGGAAACTTCTGATTTTCCTTTCACCCGTATACTAAAACAATCCGTTCGTATACTTTTTTTCAAAAATAGCCGCGCCTAAAGGATGTTTGTGCTGAATTTAAAACAACAGCACAATGAAAACTCTGTATTTGTCAATCATTTGCATCTTGTTCGGAACGGCTCTGTTCGCTCAAGATTACACCCAAACCATCAGAGGGAAAGTTACCGATCAGGATACCAAACAAGCGCTTATTAGCGTAAATGTGGTGATTCCCGATCGGGAAAACTTTACCGGAACCACCACCGATATGGACGGTTCCTTTCGGCTGGAGAATATCCCCGTAGGAAGGGTGACTTTGCGGTTTAGCTTTATCGGGTACAAGCCCGTAGAGCTCCAAAACCTGGATCTCACCACCGGAAAAGAACTCGTACTCGAAATTGAAATGACCGAATCGGTAAGTCAATTAAACGAAGTTACCATAAAGGCCACAGAAGGTGGCGACCGCGTTTTAAACGAAATGGCCACCGTGAGTGCGCGATCCTTCTCCGTTGAAGAAAGTCAGCGTTTTGCCGGTGCCCGAAACGACGTATCGCGAATGGCCAGCAATTTTGCCGGTGTGAATACAGCAAATGATGCGGTAAATGATATCGTGGTTCGTGGAAATTCTCCTCTCGGGGTGCTCTGGCGACTGGAGGGAATTGACATCTTCAATCCCAATCACTTTGGAGCTGCTGGCGTTACGGGCGGGCCGGTGAGTATGCTCAACAACAATACCCTTTCGAATTCCGACTTTCTTACAGGTGCGTTTCCTGCGATGTATGGAAACTCCACTTCCGGGGTTTTCGACCTGCATATGCGGAACGGAAATAATGAAAACCACGAATTTATGGGTCAGATTGGTTTCAACGGATTTGAACTCGGTGCAGAAGGACCCCTAAACAAAGAAAAAGGGAGTTCGTACATCGCGAATTACCGTTATTCCGTCTTAGGGCTGATGGACGAAATTGGTTTAAACCCGGGAACCGGAGTGGGTGTTCCGAAGTATCAGGATATCTCCATGCGGTTTAATTTCCCGAACACCAAACTTGGCCATATCTCCCTTTTTGCGATTGGTGGGCAAAACAGCATCGACTTTAAAAATTCGGGGACGGCAGTTGAAGATCTGGAAGACGACTTCTACACCGACGGCGACGAAGACCTGTACAATTCAAATTATATGGGCGTTGTGGGAGCTACGCAAACGCTGTCCTGGTCGGATAAGACCTACTCCAAGCTCATCGTAAGTGCGCAAATAGCCCAAAATAACGTAGAGATAGACAGCCTTGCGGGAGATCAGCGTACGCCTACCCCGCAATACAGAAGTGGTGACCGTCAGGAAAAATTGAGCGGACACTTTTACGTGAACCACAAAAGAGATGCAACCAATGTTTTTCGCGCCGGGGTAATGGCAGACTTTAACCGCGTGAACTTGCGCGACTCTGTATTCCTCGCTTCCGAAAATGGCTTTAGAACGCTCACCGACGAGCAGGGAAATGCTCCCCTTCTCAGAGCCTACGGACAGTGGAAGCACAGCTTTAGCGACGAACTCGTTTTAAATTTAGGACTTTACAGCCAGCACTTTACCCTAAACGGGGCGACATCCTTTGAGCCGCGGGCCGGATTAAAATGGGAGTTCAAACCTCGCCACACCCTTTCTGCCGGTTACGGGCTTCACAGCCAACTCGCTCCGCTCGGAGTGTACTTCCGTGAAACCCGGTTAAACGGCGGGTATGTGCAAACCAACACCCAACTCGACTTTCAGCGCAGTCAGCACGTGGTGCTTGGTTACGGCTACCAATTTGAAAACGGACTCGAATTCAAAGCAGAAACTTACTTGCAGTCTATCGATCGCGTTCCCGTGGAAGAATCGGCTTCTTCATACAGCTTGCTCAACGCGGGGTCTTTTGGAACAGAAATCAGGGACTCCCTTCAAAATGGTGGATCGGGAAGAAATATCGGGATCGATCTCACTTTGCAAAAACCCTTCGCCAGGGGAAATTACTTTATCGTAAACGCTTCACTTTACGATTCGAAGTACGAAGGCTCCGATGGCGTGGAGCGAAACACCGCCTTTAACGGAAACTTTCTTGTAAACGCCGTGGCGGGAAAAGAATGGAAAATAAGCGGAGACGCGGCCAAAAATAAAAAGACCATAAATGCAGACTTAAAGCTAACCGCTGCTGGCGGACAGCGATACTCGGATATTGATGCCGCAGCTTCCATGGAAGCGCAAAACACTGTGCTCGATGACTCAAACCCCTACAGCAATCAGTTTAAAACCTATTTCAGAGCCGATATTCGCATTGGCTACAAAGTGCACTTCAAAAAATTAAGCCAGGAGTGGGCGATTGATGTGCAAAACGTAACCGACAATCAAAATCCGCTGGCTGTAACCTACGACTGGCGAACGGGAAGCGAAAGAATCATCAATCAATTGGGCATATTTCCTATGCTGCAATACCGCATCACTTTTTAAATAGTGTCTGTCTACAGAGTCCATTATCGGCGTTGCACTTCTTTTGTAAACAGTCATTGACAATAGTCAACTCCTTGGTTTCCAAAAGTACGTGCGCCTAGCTAATGAACTCTCTAGTTCAGCCACTTAAGTGTATTGAAAGACTCTAAATAGTGTCTGTCCATAAAGTCCGATAGCTGGATTAATTAAAGAACTCAGGAAAAACACAAGCTAACTAAAAATACATCTAAAATTCAAAACAATGAAAACGATACACTCAAACATTTGGTACGCCGATGAAAGTCGCGCTAAATCTCCGAAAAAGCTGCTGGTATATTCCGACCGAGGAGACCTTAAATACACCGAAAACGGCATCGAATTTAACGGCGAAAACACCGAGCTTAACATCGACAACATATCGCATATCTCGCTAAAAAATCAGCAACTCAATTGGGTTAATTACCTGGTAGGCGGGCTCGCATGCATTCTGCTCGACCTTATTCTGGGTTCGGGAATTAGTGATCTCACAAACACCGACTGGCCACTGACCAAGCTCTTTATTTTCCTCGCTCCAATTTGCATCCTTCTCTTCTGGCTGCCGGTAAGGTGGGTGGTTGTTTCGTACAGGAGCGACGGCGCGCACCGAAAAGCCTATTTCTCCAGTGGCAATGCAAGTGGCTTTGCAGCCCTGTTTGGAGCGAACAAGAAAATTAAGAAAGAACTTATGGATGCGGCCACATCTATCCAAATTGCACCGAGTTAAACACCATATTAATATCAGCAGATGCAACGCGATTCTTATCTTCGCAATACGCGTGATGTTTCCCAATCATACATCATCCGAAGTACTTTAATAATGGACAAAAATTACTGGTACAACGTGCTTCGTACTTCGGCTGGTATTGCGCTGATACCGGTGCTTTTTGGACTTATCCAGGTGTTTTTATTTGAGAACGACGACCGGTTTTACCTCTACAACACCTGGTGGCAGTGGCTTATTTTTAACGCAGGTATCACCTTTTTGCTCACCGTATCGGCATCGGCCATTGGCATGTGGGTACACCTGCGGTTGCCCTACGAAAAAACGCACTACGCTCTGAGGCTCTCCGTACTTCTGGCGGCCGTTTCCATCCCTGCCGGAATCATCATGTACGCCTACCACAAAGCCTGGTGCGGCTATCTCCTACTCGATTGCTCATCGCGGGAAGAGCTTTTTACCAATATCACGCTTGCCGTGGTGATCACCATTATTGTAAGCATCGTATTTGAAGGTGCTCACCTATTTGAGTTATGGAAAAAATCGCTGGTGAAGGAATCGCTTCTTCGCGAAGAAAATTTGAAGTCGCAGCTCGAAGTGCTGAAGAGCCAGATCAATCCGCATTTTTTGTTTAATACCCTAAACAGCATTTACATCCAATCGGCTAAAAACCCGGAAATAGGCCGGGAGAGCATTTTGAATTTTTCTGAATTGCTGAGTTATCAGCTCTACGACAGTCGGCAAGAGTTTGTACGGCTAGACTGGGAAGTGGAGTATCTGCAAAACTACATCGAGTTGGAGCAAATGCGTCAGGGTGATGCGGTAGATTTAAAGGTAGATTTCGACATCCCCAAATCGGAAATCCGCGTAGCGCCTTTGCTCTTTACCCCCATCATCGAAAATGCATTTAAGTACGGGTTGGCTTCGGGCCTAAACACCTATTGCCTCCGTATTGTACTAGATGCAAACGAAGAATTTGTTACCCTGGTGTGCAAAAATGAGTTTCGCCCCATCCCCCGAAAGGGAAAAGGCGGACTGGGACTGGAAAACCTGCGAAAAAGACTGGAGCTGATATACCAGGACAGGCACTGGTTTAAAACCGAAGTGGTGGAGAGTGAATTTATAGCCGAACTAAAAATTCAACATACATCATGACAAAAAAACTTACATGCATCCTGGTTGATGACGAACCGCTTGCGCGGGAAGGGCTTGAAGCTTACATCGAGCGGGTTGATTTTTTGGAGTTGAAAGGAAAATATAAAAATGCCGTAGAAGCTTCGTCTGCACTGCAAGAGCAAAGCGTAGACCTGATGTTTCTGGACATCAATATGCCGCTTTTGTCGGGGATTGATTTTCTGAGAGATTTATCGCACCCGCCCAGGGTAATTTTCACCACCGCCTACCGCGAATTTGCACTTGAAGGGTTTGAATTGCAAGCGGAAGACTATCTGCTAAAGCCCATTTCATTCCCGCGGTTTCTCAAAGCCGTGAATAAAGTACGCGAATCTTTGGCTGGAAACGGGCATACCGACTCATCTACCGATCACTTTTACGTGAAGGAAGACGGGAAAATGGTAAAAGTGCTGGTCGCGGAAATTCGATGGATTGAAGGTGTAAAAGACTACATCTTCATCCATACCAACACCAAACGGCACATGGTGCTTACCAGCATGAAGTCGGCCGAAGAGAAGCTAAATCCGAAAGAATTTATGCGTGTTCACCGCTCTCACATCATAAATCTGCGCTGCGTAGATGCCCTTGAGGGGAACACACTACACATCGGCAAACACCGCATACCCGTTAGCAAGCAATACCGCCCCGAAGTGCTCAATCGCGTAGTGGGCAATAAACTTTGGCGGAGGGAGTGAGTGGTTAGGTGATAAATTTCCGGAAATATCCCGGGCCATTGGCAGTATTCGAATTTTATTCCCGCGGTGATTGAAAAAACAATTCAGCAGTTTAATTGCTTATTTTGACTGCCGAATAGAGACTTCACACGACAAAAAAACATTGACATATGAAAGCTGTAAAACGCATCTATCCACTCCAAATGCCCTGGGAAACCGCAGATCCCTTCCTGTTTTGCGTTCACCACGAAGATTTTTACCCCAAGGGAAACGACCACATGGGGCCCGACACGAGTCTGGCGGGCCGGAATATCGGAAACGATTTTGTGGTAAAAGACGGTTTTAGAATGTACCACGGATCTAAGGTGCCTGGATTTCCCGCCCACCCGCACCGAGGTTTTGAAACGGTTACCATAGCCCGGAAAGGTTGGATAGACCACTCCGATTCGCTAGGTGCCGCCGGCCGCTTCGGGCAGGGCGATGTGCAGTGGATGACCGCCGGAAAAGGCGTGCAGCATTCCGAAATGTTTCCACTCTTAAAGCGCGAAGAAAAAAATGAGATGGAACTCTTTCAGATCTGGCTCAACCTTCCGCGAGAAAAGAAATTGACAGAACCGCACTTCGCTATGCTCTGGTCTGAAGACATCCCCGTTTACGTTTGTGAAGATAGCGATGGAAACACAAGTGAAATCGACGTAATTGCAGGTGAAATAGACGGCGTATCTGCACTGGATCCAGCCCCAAATTCGTGGGCTGCAAACCCTGAAAACGAAGTTGCCATCTGGACCATTAAAATGAGTGCCCAGGCTAAATTAACCTTGCCAAAAGCTTCCGAAAAGGCCAACCGAAGGTTGTATTTTTATCAGGGGAGCAACGTAAAACTCAATGGCGAAGATTTACCCGTACAGCACGCGGCCGAATTAGATGCAACCGAGCAGATGATTATTGAAAACGGAAGTGAAGAAAGCTATTTTCTATTCTTGCAGGGGAGACCCATAAATGAACCCGTAGCCCAGTACGGACCTTTTGTAATGAATACCCAGGCCGAAATACAGCAGGCCATGAACGAGTTTAGAACCACCCAGTTTGGCGGATGGCCATGGTCTACCGCCGAGCACGTACACGATAGAAACCGAGGTAGGTTTGCGCGATTTACCGATGGAAAAGAAGTAGAAAAAAGTCTTGAGTAAAAATTTAAAAACCTTAGCATTATGACGCGCTCCTTCTACAAAAAGTCTTTTTACCTTCGCCGGCGATGAAGATTTTAGTTGTATGCCTCGGAAATATCTGCCGCAGCCCCATGGCTCACGGATTGTTGAGAGACCGTTTCTCAGAAAAAAATTTAAAAATTGATGTGGACTCCGCCGGAACGGGAAACTACCATATCGGCGAAGCGCCAGACAAACGTGCCCGAGAGAACATGAAGGCGAATGGCCACGACATTTCTGACCTGAAAGCCAGGCAATTTACCGTATCCGACTTTGACGATTACGATCGGATTTACGTCATGGACCAGTCAAACTACGAGAATGTTATTGGCCTTGCCCGCAGCCCGGAAGACAAGGAAAAAGTTGATTTATTCTTAAACATTGCTCACCCCGGCGAAAACATGGAAGTTCCGGACCCCTACTTCGGAGGCGATCAGGGATTCCAAAACGTTTACGAGCTTTTGAGTAAGTCTGTAGAAAATCTTGTGTCCGAACTCGATAACGATGGCAGGTAGGCTTTTTTTGATTCCCACCACCATGGGCGAAGCAAACGCCGAATTAGTTATTCCGGCCGGAGTGCTCCAAAGGTCGCGAAAACTCAAACACTTTATTGCCGAAAACGAGCGAACTGCACGAAGATACCTCAAGGCAATAGGCACTGAAATACCGTTAGACGATTTGGTGTTTTATATTTTAAATAAGCACACCGAGATAGCGGAAATACCCAATCTCACAGCCCCGCTCGCCAAAGGAATTGATATGGGCCTGATTTCGGAAGCGGGACTGCCCGCCATTGCCGATCCGGGAGCATCGGTGGTGGCATATTGCCACCGCAACAGAATACAAGTGGTTCCAGCCAGTGGTCCTTCGTCTATCTTGCTCGCTTTGACCGCATCGGGTTTTAACGGACAGGAATTTCATTTTCGCGGGTATCTGCCTATTGAGCGCAAAGAGAGATCTATGCGTCTGAAGAAGCTGGAAGCAGATTTAAGGCGCGATGGTGCCACTCAAATTTTCATGGAAACACCCTTTCGGAATGATAAGCTGCTGGAGCAAATACTGGAGACCTGCTCGCCGGCAACAGAACTGTGCATTGCAACGGATATTAGCCTTACAACCGAGAAAATCAAAACCACCAACCTGGCAACCTGGCAAAAGCACCGTCCGAAAATACACAAGCGCCCCTGCATCTTCTTGCTCGGCATCAGCGCCTAACGGGCAACTTCCCTTACTTCTAATTCGTAAACAACCGGGGTATATGGCATAACGTGCCCGGCGGCGCTTCCGCGGCTTCCAAAAGCGAGCCACGAGGGCATAATTACCCGTGTTTTGCCCCCCCGGTTCATTTGATAAAGAGCCTTTTCCAAACCGGGAAGAACCTGATTTTCATTTCCCATTACGAACCGCAGCGGGGCGTTCATTCGCCGGCTATCGTCAAAAACTTCGCCGTTAAACCTTGATCCACGGTAGTGAATTACCAGTTCCCCGCCTTCTTCTACAGGCCTGGATGTGTCGCCCTGCGCAAGGTGTCTTAGATAAATCCCTTCAAATTCCCGGTAGTTATTGCGTATGGAATCTGTGCGAACCAGCGAATCCAATAGCATAAGCTCTTTAAATTTATCGCTTTTCAGGTCTTCGGCTGTTCGGATACGGTCTATTTTAAGCTGATAGCAAAGCGTATCGCCCCGCAGGTTTGGCGGGTGGAGAAAATCGCGGTGAGCCGATAGGTACTCGATGCTATCGCCGGCATACCTGGATCGGAGAACCTGCCACAGCTCGTCTTTTCCGGGCTCAAACGGCCGATTGTAAAAGTAAGCTACGGTATCTTGTGATGAACATTGAGCGATTAAACCTTCTATGTAAACCAGTGCAGCCGTATCTACCTGTGCATCGCTGTTCTGAAAGGAAAGCAGCCGCCATTTACTTCCAAAGCCGGCTTCGCGGTAGGATTCACTCTCCTGGCAACCCGCTAAAAGGAGCGCGCTAGCGAATGCTAACCAAACAAAGATCGTAGTACAACGTGGCATTTGGGGGTATTTTTTCCGTTCCGGTTAGTCCATAAGCCAGGTGTGGCGGTAGAATAACCCTGGCGCTATCGCCTGCATTTAGCAGCATTACCGCCTCGTGCAATCCGGAAGGTACATCGTCTTGCTCCACGCGAAAACGCAGCGCGCCAGTAACATCCGTATCGCCCACGAGTGTGCTATCGAGCAAATAAGATTTGTAGGTGAGCGTAGCCAGGCTCCCCTTTTTAGGCGATTTTCCTTCGCTGTCGTGATAAACACTGTAGCGCAATCCGGTGCTGGTTTTCTTCATATTCAGCCCGGCGTATTCTTCATACCGGTCTATTTTATCGGATTCGCTATTAACGATATCTCGATTGGCTTCGAGCAGCTCTTCTTTGGTGAAGGATTTTTTTTGGTTGCTTTTTTGGGGATCACAACTCGAAGAAATCATCACCAAGCCGATAATCAAACTGCCTAAAATCTTCGCCAAACTCATACCGATGCCTTTATAGATTCCGCATTTTCGCTTACCAGCTTTCTGAATTTATCCAGGGTTTCATTCATCGCAAGTTCGCTCTTACCGCCTGCGGCCATGCTATGCCCTCCCCCTTCAAAGTGATTCCGGGCGAAAGTATTCACATCAAAACTTCCGCGGCTTCTAAAGGATATCTTTATAAGTCCATCCTTTTCTGAAAAAAAGGCCGCCATATTGATACCCCGAATGCTTAACGCCTGATTTACCAAACCTTCAGTATCTCCTTTTTGGTAATTAAAGCGTTGCAATTCTTCCTGCGTCAGCGAGATAAATGCCGCTGCTGCATCTTCCATCACTTCCAGCTTTTCAGAGATGGCAAAGCCCTGCAGTTTAAGTCGGCTCACCGATTGGCTGTCGAATACATTGCGATACACTTCCGTGTGATCCATGCCCGTTTCCATTAATCGGGAAGCAATGCGCATGAGTTTTGGACTTACTGACGAAAAGCGAAATGAGCCTGTATCTGTTACGATACCAGTGTAAAGGCAAATCGCAGCATTGTGATCGAGGTGTTTTTTCCACCCGAGTGCTTTATTCAACCGGTAAATCATTTCGGCGGCCGAAGATGCGGTATCGTCTACGTAATACGATTGTGCAAAGTCTGCCGGTTGGCGGTGATGATCTACCACTACCATGGGTTTATGAGCTTCAATTACCGTGTCCTTCAAATTGCCCATTCTATCGGGAGAGTTGAAATCGAGACAAAAAATAAGATCTGCTTCATTAATGACTTCGGCAACTTTCTCGCGGTTCTTCTCAAAAACCATTACCCCTTCGTTTCCGGGCATCCACTTTAAAAAATCGGGATAGGCATCCGGGGCAATTACGGTAGAGTCAATACCCTGTTTGCGGAGAATATGGTGCCACCCCAGCGAAGAGCCGATGGCATCTCCATCCGGGCCGCGGTGCATCACTATAGCGCATTTTGGCCTTGCGTCGAGAAGGGTCTTAATTTCAATTACAGAAGCTTTTGTAAACATGGGCGCAAAGGTAGTGGAAAAGACTAAAAAATGATGCTCCGGGGAAGACTAAAAGGCAACGAAAGAAACCACTAAACCGGGTAATTCTATACTTGAAATCCCTTCCCCGAGGACGATGAACCAGATAACGGCAAACACTGATTATATCCGTTAATTGAAGTTTTTTCATCTCCCTTTTGTCTTGATACAAAAGGGACAAAAAATCAAGGCTGCAATTTTATTTCTGGAAACTCACGAAAACGCTCCAGCGCCTTACCCAAACTCGCAAACGCCATTTGCGGAAGCACAGCTTCCGATGGCTGAGCTCAGACATGGGTGCGGCGGACTTCCGCTTATTTCGGAGTTTCTACGAAATAAAATTAAGGCCGCCGGTTGGCTCCCGATCCTGCTTTCGTTGCAATAGACTATAACATCTCAAGTTGGGAGCCAATAGGGACCAAAGTCCGAAGCCCAGGACGTGCTACCCCCCCATGATAAAGAACCTAATCTAATTGTGATACAAACCTGTATTTCAGGTCTTTTATGGGATTTCAAACGTAATTCCGTATACCTAGGTCATCACCTTCCCGAGAGTATAATACCGTGAACCAATAAAACCCGAAATTTGAAGTGACGCCAAGTTTTCATCGTATCTTTATGAGCTAAAGACAGAAATTCATGCGATTTTTATTTATTGGCCTGGCTATCCTGATTTTGGTAGCACTTCTTGTAGGCAGAATAATCACTCCAAAACACACCCCTTTTCGAAGGGTTTTCGCCAGAGGCATGTATATCAGTATAATTGGCCTAATTGTAATTGGCGGTATCGGTGCGCTGGGCACATACATCTATAAAGCCGTAAATGCAGGTGGAGATGAAACCGATTTTCGACACATGTCTCAAGCGCAAAGAGAAGTTTACCGCGATTCGGTGCGGCAGATACTTCCCAGTCCTAATTTAGAAGAACTCAAAAGCGACTTCGTAGAATTCGACTTTGAAGCTGTGCTCATACCTTGCTACGAAAACATTCACAAGTTAAAGGTGGGTTCTCCGAAAGAAATAATTGAATTGGAGGTAATTGGAAAACAACAAACGGACGAGTTTTATGAAATCCTGACCCGGGGGGAGCTCAAGGTAAACCGGCCGGTGCCAAACTTCCACATTCAGGGAACTTTTAATGTGCAGTATAAATTTATTCAGGGTGATGCCGATCACGACCCGGGCTGGCAATTTCACAAAATACTCATAGACGAATGCACGGTGCTTTCAGCGATTGATCGCGACATAAAACCCGGACCGGAAACCCTCTATCCAGACTTAAAGAGAAATCGGGAAAATAAGGAATGAACATCCGAAAACTAAGTCGCAAAAATTTATCGCATAAAAAAAACGTCCCGGAACAATAGAACCGGGACGTTCAATTTTGAATGGAAAAAACTTATTCCACAATAAGTTTTCCCTTTTTCGCTACGCCGCGATTTGTAGTAATTTGATACGTGTACATTCCGCTGGAGAAATTCGAAAAGTCAATGCGTCGTTCTCCATTCAATACTTTTTGTTTTATCATCTTCCCCTGAGCATCGAATACGCTTAGCGTTGGGATTTCGCTCAAGTTTTCCAGACCGTCAATTTGAACAAAGTCTCGAATGGGATTGGGAAATAAACTGATTTCATCGGCTGCGTATTCCGAAACAGATAGCGGGTCTACTACCGTAATGGTACCCTGCATCGGGCCGGGGTGTGCAACACAGTTGTAGTTGTAAACGCCTTCTTCGGTAAATGTGAATTCATACACCCAGTTGTCAGTCGATAGCTCGTTGCCAAATGGAACAGGGTTATTCGGAAAATCCGAGGCGCTTCCGTTTACATTGTGATTTCCACCCAAGTTGGTCCACTGTACAGCGTCTCCTACTTCAATTTGTAATTCGGCGGGAGAGAACATAAAGCTGCTCACTTCCACCTGATGGGTAGTTTGCGCGTTGGCAGCGAAGGCAAAAAATGAAAAAATCATTAAAAGTGTAGAGGTAATCTTCATAGTTTATGGTTTTTGGTGATTATATGTGAAGAAGACGCTTTTAC